>NZ_JASJWR010000028.1:0-69548 GCF_035019065.1 Actimicrobium sp. CCI2.3
GTGTATAAGAGACAGCGTCTATGTCCAGCCCCCGCCCGTTTATTACGCGCCCCAACCCATCTATGTTCAGCCAGCACCTGTCTATGTGAGACCAGCACCGGTTTTCGTACCCGCTTACCCGGTGATCTATGGTCCCTACCGTGCCCCCGGTTACCGAGAGTACGTCTGGCGCAGGCACCACCACTGGCATTACGACCGCGACTGAGGAGCCGCTGGAGTCACATCAAAAAAAGCCAGCACGTCTGCACGTCGGGCAAGCGCATCACGCTCACCGAGCGCTATAAGCTCGCTGGTATAACTTGACTCGAACAAAAGATACGATGCGAGCGCCGCCCCGCGCACCTCGGTCGCCCCGATCCCTGCCAGCATCATCCGTATTGGCTTGGGCAGACTGCCGGTATGCCGACTCGCAATTTCGTCGAGCCGCTGCGATGGCGCAATGATCAGCATGTCGACCGGGCGCAACTGGGTCTGACTGCGCTGCGCCTGCGTCAATACCGACAAGGTCAGGTTGATGCGATTCATGCGCTCGATATCAACCGCCAGACTGTCAAGGAAAATGCTCGACATCGCGTGTCCGGCAATTTGCGCCAGACTGGGATAACGCGCTGTGACATCGCTATCATGCGCCGGCTCATGCAGTCGACCGGCACCGATCACAAAAACCCTGTCGGCACCAAGATGGATGGCGGGCGAAATTGGAGCCAACTGTCGCATGGAGCCATCGCCGCAGTAGTGACGCCGTCCATCGCAATACAACGGTGTGGCAGGAAACATCAATGGGATCGCAGACGATGCCAGCAAATGCTCGACGCCGATCTGGGCCCGCATCGCCACGCGCTGCGTGCGTATCCAAGGCGCAATATCGGCCTCACTCTGGTAAAACGTGATGTGCTGTCCTCCCGTATAAGACGACGCAGTGACAGCGAGCGCGTGCAACTTGCCGTCCAGCAGGGCCGCGTCGAGACGCGGAAAATTCAGCATACGATGAAGTAGCGTCACCAGCGGAGTATTGTCGAGCAACGCATTGGGTGGATTCGCGTGCCACCGGCGCAGCAACCAGCCGAACGACAGCAACGACAGCCAGCGCGCACCGGAGCGCAGTACCCCCAGAGAATCGGCGCGGTACACCTGCTCGACTGAAAAGTTCTCCCATATCTTGAGCACCAACTGCAGGCCTTCACCGAAATCATCTGCGTGACAGGCCAGTGCCGTCGCATTGATGGCACCGGCAGACGTGCCGCAGATGATGTCGTACGGATTGCGCTCTGTCGCCCAACCCGCCTCGCACAGGATGAGCGAGACCGCCTTGAGCACCCCGATTTGATAGGCACCCCGCGCACCGCCGCCACTCAGAACCAACCCGGTTTTCTTTTGATTATGCATAGCGGGCGATCAGTCGCCCTTGACCGTTCCTTCCCGACGCGGGTCGGCACCGCCGAACCAGACGTCCTCGCCATGGTCGTTCATGCGCATGATGCCTTGCAAGCCGGACGTCTGTTCCATGAGACGCACGGTATGCCCCTTGGCTTGCAGCGCCGCGACCAACGTATCGGGCACGCGACCTTGCTCCAGTTCGGTCGGACCGTTGCGGCTACCGAAGTTGGGCAGACTGATCGCGTGCTGTACATCGAGCCCCCAATCCATCATACCGACAAGTATTTTGCCGACATAATTGATGATCGCCGAGCCACCCGGCGACCCTACCGACAGCATCAACTTGGACGTGCCTTTTTCAAAGACAAAAGTTGGCGACATCGCACTGCGGGGACGTTTTCCACCCTGTACCCGATTGGCAATCGGACCGCTCTCATCGGCAGCAACAAATGAAAAATCCGTCAGCTGGTTATTGAGCAAAAAACCGTCGACCATCTGGCGCGAGCCAAACTGGTTTTCAATCGAGGTGGTCATCGATACGGCATGGCCCCGCGCATCGACGATCGAGATATGCGAGGTCGAATTGAACTCGGGCGACGTATCCGTGCCTTGTGCCAGCATGGTCGCCTGTGGTTGACCCGGCCGCGCGACGCCCATTGATTTTTCACCAATCAGCGCGCCGCGTGCAGCGAGGTATTGCTTGTCCAGCAGTGACTTGACACTCCCGCCCGGCAGCGACACGAAGTCGGTATCGGCGACATAGCGAGCGCGATCGGCAAAGGCCAGCCGACCGGCTTCGGAAAAAAGGTGCACCCCCTCCGCATCCAGCACCCCATCCGTCGGCGCATAGGCACGCATGTTGCGCGCTTCGAGCATGCCCAGCATTTGCGCAATGGCAATGCCACCGGAAGAAGGCGGCGGCATCCCGCATACAGTCCAGGCGCGATAATCACTGCACACCGGTTCGCGTACTTTAGCCTGGTAACCGGCGAGATCGGCCACCGTCAGGCCACCCGCATTAGTGGGATGTCCCTGCACTTTGGCCTCGATGTCGCGCGCCACTCGCCCGGTATAAAACGCATCGGCACCACCGGCGGCAACTTCGCGCAGAACTCTCGCCAGTGCCGGATTTTTAAGCAAATGACCCGCGCTCCACGGCTTGCCTTGAGTGCTATAAAAATAAGCGCTCGCCGTCGCGTCGCGCTTGAGAAATTGTTCTCGATCGAGCAGGCTGGCCAGACGCGGACTGACAACGAAACCCTCTTCGGCAAGTTTGATGGCGGGCCCGAACAACGATGCCCAAGGCAACTTCCCATCCTGTCGATAAGCCAGCTCCAGCATGCGCAGCAGTCCGGGCGTACCGACCGACCGACCGCCGATCACGCTGTCATCGAAGGCCATTGGTTTGCCGTCTGCATTGAAGAACAGGTTTTCGGTTGCACTGGCCGGCGCAGTTTCGCGGCCATCGTAGGCCTTCACGTTGCGACCGTCGAACGCCATCAGAAAGCCGCCTCCGCCGATACCGGACGACTGCGGCTCAACCAGGGTCAGGACCATTTCGGCCGCGATCGCCGCATCGATTGCCGATCCCCCTGCGTTAAGCATCTGGTAACCGGCGTCGGTGGCCAGCGGGTTAGCTGAAGCGATCATGAATTTTTTTGCTACGACACCAATTTTTTCGGTGTAGCCGGTGGCGGCTTCGGGAGCGGACTTGGTTGAAGGAAAAATTGGGGTGGGCTGGCTGGCACAACCAGCCAAAAAGACTGCACTGAAAACGAGGGAGGCGAGGTAGAGTTTGGCCATGCGGACTCCATGCAAAACAAAAAAGGCAAGCACATTGCTTGCCTCAGTGTAGGCTGCCCGCCCGTCGCTGTCATCGACAAATCCGTTGCGACACGCTGCGACAGATCAGTCTGTGTTTATTTAGGCTGCATCCGGATCGCGCCGTCCAGACGAATGGTTTCGCCATTGAGCATGACGTTTTCGATGATGGCCTTGGCCAGATGTGCGTACTCGGCAGGACGCCCCAGCCTTGGCGGGAACGGCACCATTTTCCCCAGCGCGTCCTGTACTTCCTGTGGCATGCCAAGCAGCATCGGCGTCTCGAAAATACCGGGCGCAATCGTCATCACGCGAATACCGCTGCGTGACAAATCCCGCGCCATCGGCAGTGTGAGGCCGACCACGGCGGCTTTTGACGACGCGTACGCGGCTTGTCCGATCTGACCATCGTAGGCCGCAACCGATGCCGTATTGATGATGATGCCGCGTTCGCCATGTTCGACACCGTCGGTTTTTTCCATTGCCGCCGCAGCCAGTCGCGCCATATTGAAGGTGCCGACCAGGTTAATGTTGACCGCGCGCTGAAACACATCGAGAGGATGCGGACCATTTTTTCCGACGGTCTTGACGGCAGGTGCCACACCGGCGCAATTGATCAGACCCCGCAACGTGCCCAATCCCACGGCCGCATCGACCGCTGCCTGGCCATCGGCTTCGGACGTCACGTCACATTTGACGAACTGGCCGCCAAGTTCGGCCGCTAACGCACACCCCGCTTCGACCTGCACATCGGCCAGCAGTACTTTGCCGCCGTTGGCGGCGATCATGCGGGCAGTGGCGGCACCGAGCCCCGATGCGCCGCCGGTGATCAGGAATACATTGTCTTTGATTTGCATACTGTTCTCGCTGGGTTGAAAAAAAGAAGGCCATCTTTACTCGTGACGTTAACGTCAACGTCAAGCTCGCAAGATTGTAACGGCAATTTTCGCCTGTACGGAAAAAAGGCCGCCATGGCAGCCTTTGGTCCTGTACTTCCCGTTTGATGCAAACCTCCGGCACTATCTGGGCGCTGCAAGCGCTGGTTGCACTGATGACACCGATGGCACCAGCGAGGCAGGCGTCGTGATTGCCGCGACGCTTATGCCGCTCTGTCCGCTGCCCATTTGCGGCCCGGTCGCTGGCAGTAGCGGCACCATCAACAGCGCAACGATGTTGATGATCTTGATCAGCGGATTGATGGCCGGACCGGCTGTGTCCTTGTAGGGATCGCCCACCGTGTCACCGGACACCGCCGCCTTGTGCGCTTCCGAACCTTTGCCGCCGTGATGGCCGTCTTCGATATATTTTTTGGCGTTATCCCAGGCACCGCCACCGGTGGTCATCGAGATCGCCACGAACAGGCCTGTCACGATGGCCCCCATCAACAATCCGCCCAGCGCAGCAGGCCCGAGCAGCATGCCGACCAGAATCGGCACGATCACCGGCAGCAGCGATGGCAAAATCATTTCCTTGATGGCTGCCGTCGTCAGCATGTCGACGGCCTTGTCGTATTCCGGCTTGCCTGTGCCGTCCATGATGCCCTTGATGTCACGGAACTGGCGTCGCACCTCGACCACCACCGCACCTGCCGCGCGCCCGACCGCTTCCATCGCCATCGCACCGAACAAATAAGGGATCAGGCCACCTATGAAAAGACCGACGATGACGAGCGGATTCGACAGGTCGAACGCCGTACTTTTGCCGACGGAATCGAGCGCATGGGTGTAGTCGGCAAACAAGACCAGCGCTGCCAGTCCGGCCGAGCCGATCGCATAGCCTTTGGTCACTGCCTTGGTGGTATTGCCCACCGCATCGAGCGGATCGGTGATGGCACGCACCGAGTCGGGCATGCCGGACATCTCGGCAATCCCGCCGGCGTTATCGGTGATCGGACCATAGGCGTCGAGCGCGACAATGATGCCTGCCATCGACAGCATCGACGTGGCAGCAATCGCAATACCGTAAAGACCGCCGAGGTAATACGACACCAGAATCGCGACGCACACGGCCAGCACCGGATACGCAGTCGATTTCATCGACACGCCCAGTCCGGCAATGATGTTGGTGCCATGTCCTGTCGTCGAGGCTTGGGCAATATGCTGCACCGGCTTGAAGTCGGTGCCGGTGTAATACTCGGTGATGTACACCATCAGTCCTGTCAGGACGATACCGACCACGGCCGATCCCATCATTGACAGGCGCATTTCCGGCGGCAACACGGTCCACGTCACGGCGGCAAAGCCGATCAGCGACAAGCCTGCTGCCCACCACAATCCGGTGTACAACGCCGACATGATTTTTTTACCGGGTTTGGCTTTTACCATTGAACAGCCAACAATCGATGCCAGGATCGACACGCCACCCAGCAGTAGCGGATACAGTGCGGCCTGCGCCTCATTGCCCTTGATCAGCAATGCGCCCAGCAGCATTGTCGCGATCAGCGTCACCACATAGGTTTCAAACAGGTCGGCTGCCATACCGGCGCAGTCGCCGACGTTGTCACCGACGTTATCGGCGATGACGGCAGGATTGCGCGGATCATCTTCCGGAATACCCGCCTCGACCTTGCCGACCAGATCAGCACCGACATCGGCACCCTTGGTGAAAATGCCGCCGCCTAAACGCGCAAAGATCGAAATCAGCGAGGCCCCGAAGGCCAGTCCGATCAGCGGTTTGAGCAAGTCATGCAGCACCACGGTACCAACGGCACCAACGGCAGCCGCACTCAGGTACCAGTAAAACAAGGTCACGCCAAGCAGTCCCAGTCCGACTACCAGCATGCCGGTGATGGCTCCGCCGCGAAAGGCCACATCGAGTGCGTCGTTCATGCCACGCGTAGCGGCCTGGGCGGTGCGCACATTGGCTTTCACCGACACGTTCATCCCGATGAAACCGCAACCACCCGACAGGACCGCGCCAACCAGAAAGCCGATAGCGGTGACCATCCCCAATCCTGGTAGCAGCGCAATCAGTAGAAACAACGACGCCCCGACCATGCCGATGGTGCGGTACTGGCGCGCCAGATACGCCGAGGCACCGAGTTCGATCGCAGCAGCAATTTCCTGCATGCGCGGATTACCCGCATCCTGCTTCAGAATCCAGCTACGCGAGACCAGACCGTACATCACTGCGATGATTCCGCATGCTACGGCGAACCACAACCCTGCTGTTGCCATGTCGACTCCTCCTCATGTTCACTACCAAGCTCACATTGGAAAAAGTATGGCGATACAGCGCCGCATTGCGCCGGCATTTGCTGCGTCGTCATGCTCAGGTCCACCCCTGCACTACGCTACCTTGCCGATGGCAACCACTGTTTGATGCAAGTGGACTGCTACTGTAAGCCACATCAGACGAGCGACCAAGAAAAAGCGGACACATGGTCCGCTGTTTTCTTACTGTTCTTCTTACTGTTCTCTTGCTGTTCCTGCTGTTCCCTTACTTGGCCAGCGCTTCGAACGCTGCATCCCGTATTGCCTCGACGGCCCCGACTCCCGCAATCTTGCGATATTTCGGAGCGCCAGGCGCTCCCGACTCAGCCCACTGGTTGTAGTAGTCAACCAGGACTTCGGTCTGCTCGTGATACACCGACAAGCGCTTCATGACGGTGGCTTCCTTGTCGTCATCACGCTGGATCAACTCTTCGCCCGTCGCGTCATCAAGATTGGCGACCTTTGGCGGATTGAAGGTGACATGGTAAGTGCGACCCGAACCCGGATGCACGCGCCGGCCACTCATGCGCTCGATGATGGCTGAATCGGGCACATCGATTTCCAATACGTAATCGAGCGTGACTCCTGCCTCCTTGAGTGCATCAGCCTGCGGTATCGTGCGCGGAAACCCGTCAAACAAATAGCCGTTGGCGCAATCCGCATGGGTCAGGCGTTCCTTGACCAAGCCGATGATGATGTCATCGGACACCAGTCCGCCGGCATCCATGACCTGCTTGGCAGCGATACCCAACGCGGAACCCGCCTTGACGGCAGCACGCAGCATGTCGCCTGTGGATATCTGGGGAATGTTGAATTTTTCTTTGATGAATGTAGCTTGTGTGCCTTTACCGGCACCAGGCGCTCCCAGAAGGATAAGGCGCATTTTTATTCCCTAACTATAGTTTTGAATTCTTGCGGTGATTGTCTCGAACAACACGACCTGAGTATGCTGTTGTATCACACGAACTTTGCACGAAACTTACCATACAAATTGATTAATACGATTATTCGGCAGCTTTCAACTGAAATGACGGCGTATCCGGGCCAGATCTTCTGCCGTATCAACA
The DNA here is from genome assembly GCF_035019065.1 of Actimicrobium sp. CCI2.3. Taxonomy (NCBI): domain Bacteria; kingdom Pseudomonadati; phylum Pseudomonadota; class Betaproteobacteria; order Burkholderiales; family Oxalobacteraceae; genus Actimicrobium; species Actimicrobium sp. CCI2.3. The sequence continues at coordinate 7,478 of NZ_JASJWR010000028.1, forward strand.
CCGGCAACCGGGGCACTGTCGGTCACATGGACAGCAATCGGAAATCCGTGCCACAACACCCGCAACTGCTCGAGCGCCTCGACCTGTTCGAGCGGACTGACAGCCAGAGCCGGATAAGCTTGCAGGAAATCGTTCCGGTAAGCGTACAAACCGATATGTCGCAGTGGCCGGTAGCCTTGCGGCAGCACGGCCTGCGAAAGTGCAAACCCATCGCGATGCCACGGAATCACGGCACGCGAAAAATACAATGCCCGACTGCGCTGATCCAGCACCACCTTGACGACATTGGTATTGAACAGGTCAGCGTGATCGGTGATGGCATGGGCCGCCGAGGACATCGGCACCTGATCGGCAATCAATGCCGCCGTCGCGGCGATCAACGATGGATCGATCAATGGCTCGTCACCCTGGACATTGACCACAACCGCGTCGGACGACAAACCGAGCGCGGCCGCCACTTCGGCAATGCGGTCGGTTCCCGAAGGATGATCGGCGCGGGTCATCTGAACTTCGACGCCATGCAATTGGCAAGCGGCACGGATATCGGCATGATCAGTCGCGACAATGACACGTGCAGCACCCGACTGTGACGCACGTTCGGCCACACGCACGACCATTGGCTTGCCGCCGAGGTCGGCCAGTGGCTTGTTCGGCAAACGGGTCGATGCGAGCCGTGCCGGAATGATGACGATAAAGGACACCGACCCGTCAGCCCGGTGGTGCCAGATGGCGCGCTACGGTCTCGCGCGCTTCGTCGGCCCACATGATAGGAATGCCGTCCCGGATCGGATAGGCCAGTCTGTCAGCATGGCAGATCAGTTCCTGGGCTTTCTTGTCGAACTCCAGCGGTCCTTTGCAAATCGGGCACACCAGTATGTCAAGCAGTCGGGAATCCACGCAATTTCTCCACAATGAGTTCAGCCAGCGGGCCGTCGAAGCACGCTGCAACAGGCACGACCCACAGACGCGGGTCAATTTTCAAAGCCTCGATTTGGCCACATTTTACTGCATCCTTCTCCGTGATCAGGATCACGTCGGCATTCATCCCGGCAAACGGATTATCGGAAAAATCATGATGATCCGGCAGCGCCAATGTGTCGATCTTCAGACCCTGATCACGCAACATGCGAAAAAAACGTTCCGGATGACCAATGCCGGCGGCAGCCAGGATGTGGCCCGACAGACTCGCCAGAGGCACCGACCGCGTGCGCTGCGCGAGTGCTTCGGCACGGTGGCCGGTCAGCGTCATACGAAGAGTGTCCGTCGGAAAATCGCCGGGCACCCGTGCACCATTGACCACCGTGATATCGCGCCGTCGCGACATCGGCTCGCGCAATGGTCCGGCCGGCAATAGCCAACCGTTGCCGCCACCGCGCTCATCAAACAGGACGATTTCAATCGTGCGCTGCAACCGGTAATGCTGCAAGCCGTCGTCGGAGACGAGCACATTGACAGAGGGGTGCGCGGCCAGCAGAGCACGTCCGGCAGCAACACGGTCGCGGCCCACGAACACCGGACAGGCACCGCGACGAGCAATGAGCAGTGGCTCGTCACCGACCTGTTGCGGCAACGAGTCTGCCAGCACCGCACCGGATCGCCCATGCTGTCCGCCGTAACCGCGCGAAATCACGCCCGGCACAAAGCCTGCATCGCGCAACGCGGCCACCAGCCACAATACCAGCGGCGTCTTGCCAGTGCCGCCAACAAACACATTCCCGACCACAATCACCGGCACCGGCAGCCGCTGACTTGCCAGCCAGCCACGTCGAAAGGCGAGTCGTCGCAAAGCCGACAAGACGCCGAACAACAAGGCGATCGGCAGCAGCAGGCAAGCCAGCAAGCCACGTCGCTGCCAAGCCACCATAAGTCGCTGCGAAAAAGAGAGGGAACCGGAAGACAAAGTTATTTGCTGCTAGCACTTTGTGCAGCAAAAGTGACACGCTCGAAACCCGCCAGCCGCGCCGCTTCGAGCACATTGATCACGGACTGATGCGTGGCAGTACCGTCCGCATTAATAATCACGATCGGGTCCTTGCCCGCGTCGCCGCCCTTGCCGCTGGCGGCATTACGCATGTCGTCGGCCAGGCCACGCGTATCGCGAAACGCTACCTGCACGTTGTTGACGGCATACCGTCCCTGCGCGTCCACCATGACATTGATTTCGACAGGTCGATCGACCGCCTTTTCGGCATCGGCGGTCGGCAGCGTGATTTGCAGTTCGGTAAATTTGCTGTAGGTCGTGCTGACCATCAGGAAGATCAGGATCACTAGCAAGACATCGATGAACGGAATCAAATTGATCTCGGGGTCTTCCCTGCCGTTGCGTCGCCGAAATTTCATTTCCGTTTTCCGTGCACGGTATCGACAAAACGGACTGCCTGCATCTCCATATCCACCACAAAACTGTCCACCAGTGCCCGGAAATGCCGGTAAAACACCAATGCTGGCATTGCGATTGCCAGCCCGAACCCGGTGTTGTACAGCGCCACAGAAATGCCATGGGCAAGTTGTACAGGATTAGCCCCGGTCGCATTTTGTGCGCCGAAAATCTCGATCATGCCGACCACGGTACCAAACAACCCCATCAACGGCGCGAGTGTCGCGATTGTCCCCAGCGTCGTCAGGAAACGCTCAAGTTCATGCGCCGTGGCCATACCGGCTTCTTCGATGGATTCTTTCATGATGTCACGCGGGGCGTCGACATTGGCCAGGCCAGCCGCTAGAACCTGCCCCAGCGGCGAGTTCTGCTCCAGGTTGGCGAGTATTTCAGCATTGATCTTGCCATTGTGATAAACCCGAATGACTTCCTGCAGCAACTTGGGGGGCAGGATGCGGCTACGACGCAGGTAGATCAAGCGCTCGACGATCAGGGCCAGGCCGACTACGGATGCAATGAATAACGGCCAGATCGGCCAACCGGCAGCTTGGATGATAGCGAACAAAGCGCTCTCCCTTGAAAAATAGACGTGTATGGCTCCCGAATGTAACTTGTTGTGGCAGTCAGGGCAAGCGACCTGACGTTCACGCATTTCGGGAGATAATCTGACAATGTGCCTTGAAAGAAGATGTCGATGCCCAATGCGGCACAGCGCAGTAGAGACGTCCTGCGGACTGTGGATAACTTTGTGAATAACTTCCTGCGCAGTGTAAGACCACCACAAAACCGGCATTTCCCCTGACAGTTATGGAAAAATATCGAATACCTCTTTCCTATTAAAATCAACCACTTGGAAAGAGTTCCATTGAATACAAATTATAATTACGACATTCACAACGACCCGTGGCCCTGTGGACAGGGTTCACTATGAGGAGAGCATGAGCACCGACCATTTATTCGATAAAGCCGACAGTTCTTCGCCGGTACTCACGGTATCTGCCCTGAATCAGGCCGTGGCGCGCATGCTGGAACAGAACTTCCCATTGATGTGGGTTGCCGGCGAAGTCTCCAACTTCACGCGGGCGGCGTCGGGACACTGGTATTTTTCGCTCAAGGATGCTTCGGCGCAAGTTCGCGCGGTCATGTTTCGCGGACGCGCGCAGTACGCCGGATTTCTTCCCAAGGAAGGTGACAAGGTGGAGGTGCGCACGCTGGTGACACTGTACGCCGCGCGCGGCGACTTTCAGCTCAGTGTCGAATCAATTCGGCGGGCGGGTGTCGGCAACCTGTTTGAAGCTTTCTTGCAGCTCAAGCAGAAACTGGAAAGCGAAGGCTTGTTCGATCCGGCACGCAAGCGGCCGCTGCCGCAATTTCCGCGCACGATAGGCATCGTCACCAGTCTGCAAGCGGCTGCGCTGCGCGATGTGCTGACCACACTGAAACGCCGTACCCCGCATATAAAAGTAATCCTGTATCCGACGCCAGTTCAGGGCGACGGAGCCGCACAAAAAATCGCCCAGGCAATCACCACGGCTTCCCGCCGTGCCGAATGCGATCTGTTGCTACTGTGCCGGGGTGGCGGCAGCATCGAAGATTTGTGGTCATTCAACGATGAAACGGTGGCACGCGCCATCGTTGCCTGTCGGGTTCCTGTCATTGCTGGAATCGGCCATGAGACGGACTTCACCATTGCCGACTTTGCCGCTGACCTGCGCGCAGCAACGCCAACTGCGGCAGCAGAACTGGCTGCGCGACCTCGTCAAGAATGGATCGCGCACATCGAACTGACTGCGCGCACTTTGACACGCGTGGCGCGACGCCATCTGACAGATCGCAACCAGGGACTGGACTGGTTATCGCGCCGACTGGTCAGCCCGGCAGCAACAATCCGGCATGAACAAGTCCGGCTGGCCGGCTGGCAAGTGCGACTAGGTAATGCAACACGCACGCCACTCAATAATGCGCGACATGCACTCCATCATCTGCGCAGCCAGCTGGCGTTCCAATTACCTGACACCCGGCCAGCACGATGGCAATTGACGGAGCATCGTCGACGCCTGGCAGGTGGTATCGACACCCACACGTCCCGCCTGCGCCTGCATTTGTCCGGTCTGGAGACCCAACTCGAGTTACTCAATCCCCAACGTACGCTGGAGCGCGGTTACGCGATCATCATCGATGCCGAAGGACATATCGTACGCACGACGGCCCAGCTACATCCGGAGCAAACCGTGACGGTCCGGCTGGCTGAAGGTAACGCGCAGATCGGCATTGCCAGTGTCCAGCCAACCTTGCAGGAGTAATGTCAATGTGAGGGTGCACGCTGCAAGCCCGTGGCTTCCGACATACAATGACTTCGGTTTTTAAAGCTCTGCCTGTAATTTTATTTCACCCCTGAAAGGATGACTATGGAACACACTCTGCCCGATCTGCCATATGCAATGGACGCCCTTGCGCCGCATATCTCCAAAGAAACCCTTGAGTATCACTACGGCAAGCATCATCAAACCTACGTGACCAACCTGAACAATCTGATCAAGGGCACCGAATTCGAAAGCGCAACGCTTGAAGACATCATCAAGAAGTCGACCGGCGGCGTATTCAACAATTCCGCTCAGGTCTGGAACCACACGTTTTACTGGAACTGCCTGACGCCAAACGGCGGCGGTGCCCCGACCGGTGCACTGGCCGATGCCATCAACGCCAAGTTCGGTTCATTTGACAAGTTCAAGGAAGACTTCACCAAGTCTTGCGTCACCAATTTTGGTTCCGGCTGGACATGGCTGGTCAAAAAGGCCGATGGTTCGCTCGATCTGGCCAACACCTCCAATGCAGGCTGCCCACTGACGGGTGGCGACAAGCCGCTGATGACCTGTGATGTGTGGGAACACGCTTACTACGTCGACTACCGCAATGCCCGTCCGAAGTATGTCGAAGCATTCTGGAACCTGGTGAATTGGGATTTCGTGGCAAAAAACTTCGCCTGATAGCCTGACCTGGTTGGACGGAAGGGTCCGCACCGCAAGGGCTGGCCCTTTTTTTTCGACGCAGGACAGGGCGTCATACCCTATCCCTATCGAATACATTTAAACAATTGCATTTACGTTAGCGCCAACCTTCGCTATCGTTCGTCTACCCAATCACTGAATCACTGAATCACTGAATCACTGGACTTCTGAATTTTTGAATTTCTGAATCACCTGGTTTCTGGATTACTGCAATATTTAATCACTTCAACGAAAGCGAGCCCCACATGTCATTGATCAATACAAAAATCGTACCCTTCACTGCCAATGCTTACCACAACGGCAAATTCACTACCGTCACAGACGCAGACCTGATGGGAAAATGGTCGGTATTTGTGTTCTACCCAGCCGACTTCACGTTCGTCTGCCCAACCGAACTGGGCGACCTGGCCGACCACTACTCGACCTTCCAGAAACTGGGCGTCGAAATCTATAGCGTCTCGACCGACACGCATTTCACGCACAAAGCCTGGCACGATACGTCAGACACCATCAGCAAGATCACCTACCCGATGCTGGCTGACCCTACCGGCCATCTCACACGCGCATTTGACGTGATGATCGCTGAAGAAGGTCTCGCATTGCGCGGTACGTTCGTCATCAATCCAGAAGGCGAAATCAAGTTGTGCGAAATCCATGACAACGGTATTGGCCGTGACGCCAGCGAATTGCTGCGCAAAGTACAAGCTGCACAGTACGTTGCGGCGCATCCAAACGAAGCATGTCCTGCCAAATGGACCCCGGGTGCAGAAACACTGACCCCATCGTTCGATCTGGTTGGCAAAATCTAAGTTGTAGTAATCATGGCGTGCCCTGTGCGGCACGCCAATCGGCAGCACTTCCCCCCGATCAGCTTGATCTCCGACAGCCCAGGCTACTCCGGTGGTGGTACTGCGCATTGACCTTGGCGCCTGACCATGCGCCCATTGACACCTCATTTTTGAAAGCGAGCACATCATGCTGGATGCAAATACAAAAGCCCAATTAAAAGCCTACCTTGAAAAAGTCGTCATGCCGATCGAGATCGACGCGTCACTCGACGACAGCGCCAAGTCCGCAGAAATGCTCTCGCTGCTCAATGACATCAACAGCATGTCCAGCCAGGTCACGCTGCGTGAACACCGTAACGACGGTCACCGCACGCCGTCCTTCTCGATCAACCGCGTCGGCGCCGACATGGGTATCCGCTTTGCCGGTATCCCGATGGGTCATGAATTTACTTCGCTGATCCTGGCCCTGCTGCAGGCAGGCGGCCATCCACCGAAAACCGACGCCGATGTACTCGAGCAAATCCGCAATCTGGATGGCGACTACAAGTTCGAGACGTATATCTCGCTGTCATGCCACAGCTGCCCGGAGGTGGTCCAGTCATTGAATCTGATGGCGGTCATCAACCCGAAAATCCGTCACGTGATGATCGACGGCTCGCTGTTCCAGGATGAAGTCAAGGAACGCAACGTCATGTCGGTGCCAAGCATCTATCTCAACGGTGAATTTTTCGACTCAGGCCGCATGGAGCTGACTGAAATTCTGGCCAAGCTCGACACCGGTTCGGTCAAGCGCGATGCCGAAAAGATTTCGAAAAAAGACGTCTTCGATGTCCTGATTGTCGGCGGCGGACCTGCCGGCGCTTCAGCGGCCATTTATGCCGCCCGCAAGGGTATCCGTACCGGCATCGTTGCCGAGCGCTTTGGCGGCCAGGTCATGGATACGATGGGGATCGAAAACTTCATTTCGGTAAAAGCCACCGAAGGGCCAAAGCTGGTTGCTGCGCTCGAAGAACATGTCAAGGAATATGAAGTTGACGTCATGAATCTGCAACGCGCTGCCGCGCTGATTCCGGGCGACCTAATCGAAATCAAACTGGCCAGCGGTGCCAGTCTGAAAGCCCGTTCAGTGATCCTGGCTACCGGTGCGCGCTGGCGCGAAATGAACGTCCCGGGCGAGCAGGAATATCGCAACCGCGGCGTCGCCTACTGTCCGCATTGCGATGGTCCGTTGTACAAGGGCAAGCGCGTAGCTGTCATTGGCGGGGGAAATTCGGGAGTCGAGGCAGCAATCGACCTGGCCGGAATCGTCTCGCACGTCACGCTGATCGAATACGACACGCAGTTGCGCGCCGATGCCGTCTTGCAGCGCAAGTTGCATAGCCTGCCGAACGTCACCGTGATCACCAGTGCCTTGAGTACCGAAGTCTCTGGTGACGGTACCCGTGTCAATGGCCTGCACTACACCGACCGGACGAACGGATCGGCACACACGGTCGACCTGGAAGGCATCTTCGTGCAGATCGGGCTATTGCCGAATACGGACTGGATCAAGGGCACCGTTGCCTTGACCAACCGTGGCGAAATCGAAATCGATGCGCGTGGCCAGACCTCGATCTCCGGCGTGTTTGCAGCCGGCGACGTCACCAACATTCCATTCAAGCAGATCATCATTGCGATGGGTGAGGGTTCAAAAGCCGGATTGAGCGCCTTTGACCACCTGATTCGCACCTCCGCACCTGCGGAAAAGGAAGTGGCTAACGCCGTCTGAAAAAATTGACCTGAAAAAAAGGGGGATGGGCTTGTCGCCCTTCCCCCTTTTTTTATCGCAATATCCGCTCAAGCCATCGCGTCGTCATCACCAAAATCAATATCGCCTGCACTATCGTCAACGTTCGCACTCTGCATATCGGACGACGCGACGGGATCGACTGCCGCCGCTGCAGCGGGCTTGTCAACGCTGTCTGCCATTGACGAAAAAGCGTTACTTTGCGTCGACGGTGCCGCGGCCCCATGATGTCCCATCATGCTGCCAATCCCCTGAAACAGCAGCGCTCCGCCTGCCACGCCCGCAGCCGTCGCCGCCATCGTGCCAAGAAAATTGCCCCCCCCTCCCCCGAAAAATCCCGCGCCTGCTGGTGCCTGTGTCATTGCAGCAGGTGCACTTGCCACGGCGGCACTGGCCATCGGGACCGAAGCGGGTGTCGCTGGCGCGTTATAAGCACGCGCACTGACCGGGGAAGCAGAACGCCCCCAGGCATTATTTCCGCCATCGAGAAAACTGCTGGGCGCAACAGCAACGGCTGGAACGGCTTGCGCCTCGAGGACAGCAATGCGAGCGCTTGCGCTCGCCAAGGCCTGGTCCTGCAGCAAAGCGCGCTGCACCAGCAAGTAAAGTGCGTCAGGTTGCGCCAGCGCCGCGTCGGCGATCAGCGCCGCCGCTTCGGGGTCCTTCTGTATGCCTTGCACCTGGCGCAATTGCAGGAGGAACTCATTGAGCATTCGGGATTCAGTGGGGGTCATCGTGATTCTCCAAGGCAAAAATTAAAAAGCCACAATGAGATGGGGTCATGCCTCGTACAGTTCAAGATCGAGCAAACCATAAAACAAGTCAGTTAAACTCTTTCCAAGCTTCGTGGTTTGCCTGCCAGGACCATCATGAGAGCCTTACCATTTTCGGGAGAGCGCCATGCAGCACATCATCAATCATCAACGCGCTCGCGAAGCGCACGGCCAACGCCCATGCTGAACGATTTCAAATGGCCAATACCAGCCCATTACGACGTCATGTCACCTATCGGCATCAACGATGGGTCGGACATCGAACCCGCCGACATCACGATGCAGAACAGTCGCAGTCAGGAAGGCCTGCTCGTACGCATGGATGGAGCCGAAGCGTTTCTTGAATTCCGCACCCGGCGTGCCACGACCAGCGTGCGCATCGCCTTCGGCAGTCTGCGCCTGCTGCGCCTGACCGACCCGGTCGTGATGACGCAGTTGATGCTGTCGGATGCCCTTACCGATGACGCTACCGTGCCGCTACTGAGCCAGAAATGCGTGGTCAACTATCACAGCGGCGAACCCTTCGTGACGCAAACGCTGGGACTGGTATCAAAACCGTTTGGCTTGTTTCTCTACGTGCCGATCGGAGGGACCAATAAAGTGACCCGCTGCTTTATCCCGGCAGAAGTCATGCGCAATTACCAGCTCGGCGAGCATCTTGGAAAAATGCTGGTCGAAGAACAACTCGTCAGCGAAACCAAAATCAGTGCCGGCCTTGAAAAACAGGAGCAGCTCCGTTCGCAAAAACTGGGCGACTACCTGAAACAAAAAAACATCATCACCCAGGAAAATATCGAGGCAGCGCTACAAAGCCAGAAAAACAAACCGCAATTGCGGCTCGGCGAAGCACTCCTGCAAGAGAACATCATCACCGAATTGCAACTGGCAGATGCCCTGGCAGCGCAGATGCAAAACCGCAAAGTACCGCTGGGCGACATCCTGGTCGAAATGAATTTTGTCAGCCTCGATACGATCAAGCGCGTGCTGGCGCAAAAACTGGGCATCCCCTTCGTCAACCTGCGCGGCTTCAAGTTCGATCCGGCACTGATCAAGACCGTACCGGCCGACTTCGTGCGCAAGTACATCGTGATGCCGTTGTATCAGACCAGCACGCGCATGGTGGTCGCGATGGAAAACCCGCTGGCCAATCAGCCGCTGCAGGAACTGGCATTTACGACCAAGCTGAAAATCGATCCCGTCATGGCCTCGGTGGATGATTTGAGACTGGTCATCAGCCAGGTCTACGGCCTGCAAAGCGATGGCGGCAACATCGCCGAACTGGTCTACGAGCTCGGTGCCGACGATATCAAGTTCGACCTGCCGGCCGAGGTCATTACCGAATCCGACAACACGCTGGTGCGCCTCGTCAACAAGATCATCATCGATGCCAATGAGCAGGGCGTCTCTGACATCCACATCGAAAACATGAAAGGCAATCGACCAACACGGGTGCGCTTTCGCAAGGATGGCGTGATGCAGGCCTATTCGGAGGTCCCGGCGCAGTTCCGCAACGCGCTGGTGTCGCGTATCAAGATCATGTGCCGCCTCGACATTTCCGAAAAACGTCGCTCGCAGGATGGCAAGATGAATTTCGAGCAGTACGGGCCGGCAGCGATCGAATTGCGGGTGCTGACCATCCCGACCACCGAAGGTCTCGAAGATATCGTGATGCGGATTCTGGCAGCGCCAAAGGCGGTCTCGATCGAAAGCCTGGGCTTGTCGCAGTACGGTATTGACGGACTCAAGAAACTGGCCTTGAAACCGCATGGACTGCTGTTTGTCTGTGGCCCGACCGGCTCCGGAAAAACCACCACGCTGCATTCGCTGCTCAACTTCATCAACACCCCCGAGCGCAAAATCTGGACCGTCGAAGATCCGGTCGAGATTACCCAGGATGGATTGCGTCAGGTGCAGGTACAAACCAAGATCGACTGGACTTTTGCCGCCGTGCTGCGCAGTTTCCTGCGCGCCGATCCGGACGTCATCATGGTCGGCGAAACGCGCGACCCGGAAACCGCGAAGACCGTCATCGAAGCCTCGCTGACTGGCCACCTCGTGTTCTCGACGATGCACACCAACAGCGCCGCCGAAAGCGTCGTGCGGCTACTTGATTTTGGCCTCGATCCGTTTAACTTTGCCGATGCACTGCTGGGTGTCGTGGGGCAGCGACTTGCCCGTCGCCTGTGCAACCATTGCAAGATTTTCCACGAGGCTGGCGACGAAGAGCTCGACATGCTGGCCAGCGAATACTGCTTTGAAACCGAACTCGACAAAGACACCGTCCTGCGTCGCTGGCGTCAACATTACGGCAAGAATGAAGGTGCGATTACCCTGTACAAGGCCGGTGGCTGCGACCTGTGCAACGACAGTGGCTACAAGGGACGACTGGGCATTCACGAAGTGCTGATCGCGACCGCTGCGGTCAAGAAAAAAATCCACGCGCGCGCCAATGTGCCGGAAATCCTGCAAACGGCGGTATCGGAGGGCATGCTGACGCTACGTCAGGACGGGATAGAAAAGATTTTCCAGGGACAGACTGATTGGGAGCAGATCCGGGCAATCTAGTGGTCAAACAGCGCCTGCCTGATGAAGATTTATTTTCAAAATGTAAATTTTTGACAACTCCGAAAAATGATGAATTCTTTGCGCTACTATCCGATCCAAATGGTGTTCAAAGAACGCCATCGGGTTTCACGAACGACCATTTAGTCTTTCGCCTCATCATCATCCGGAGCGACATCATGAACTTTAAAACTTTCGCAGCAGGCACTGTGCTGGCACTGATCAGCATCACTTCGCAGGCTGCAACAAACATCGTCAGCAACGGCAGCTTCGAGAGCCAACAAATCAACCAGGCCTGGACTTCGTTGTCCGCCATTACAGGGTGGACTTCATCGGACGCGTTCGAAATCCAGCGCGGCAGTAACTTCGGCGGACAAAGCAACTTCAATACAGCCATCGACGGTACGCAATATCTGGAACTCAATGGCAGCAAACTGACAACCGTTACCCAGACATTAACGACGGCTGCCAACAGCATGTACTCATTGAGCTTTCTGTATTCCGGACGCCCGGATCAAACGCAGACTCAGCCAAGTTCAATGCAAGTACTCTGGAATAATATCGTCGTTGGTACCGTGTCGGCACCGTTCAATTCGGGCTGGCAGTCGTATTCCTACCAGCTGCAGTCCAATAACAGCAGCAGCTCACTACTAGCATTCCGGTCGACCGGCCCGACCTCGCAAGTCAGCTACGGCTCCTATCTGGACGCAGTCGCCGTGAGCGCGGTACCGGAACCGGGTTCGCTGGCAATGATGATTCTGGGTGTTGGAATGGTCGCCTATGTCAGCCGCCGTCGCGCTGACAAGTCGATCCTCGAATCACGCTGACCTGAGCGCTCGCCAGGCTAGAAAAGCCGGATAACATACCGGCTTTTTCATGTCTGCACGTCAGGGCTTGCGACTATCCATCCCCAGTACCCGGGTCAGAAACCCCCATCGATCAGCGACTTCGTCGATCTGCTTGCCAGTCGGTTTTCCGGCACCATGGCCCGCCTTGGTATCGATGCGGATCAGGACCGGTGCCGGTCCGGCCTGGGCCGCCTGCTCGGCCGCTGCAAACTTGAAACTGTGCGCCGGCACGACCCGGTCATCATGGTCCGCTGTCGTCACCAGCGTGGCCGGATAACAGGTGCCGCTGCGCAGATTATGCAATGGCGAATAAGCACGCAGCGCAGCGAACTGCGCGGCATCGTCGGACGAGCCGTAGTCTGCCGTCCAGGCCCAGCCGATCGTGAACTTGTGAAAGCGCAGCATATCCATCACACCAACGGCAGGTAGCGCGGCACCAAACAATTCCGGCCGCTGCGTCAACGCCGCCCCGACCAGCAAACCGCCATTGCTACCGCCGCCAATCGCCAGTTTCGGCGTCGAGGTGACTTTGTTGGCGATCAGCCATTCCGCTGCGCCGATGAAGTCATCGAATACATTTTGCTTCTGCAGTTTGGTACCGGCCTGATGCCAGCTTTCGCCGTACTCACCACCACCGCGCAGATTCGGCACCGCATAGACGCCGCCCATCTCCATCCAGGCCAGATTGGCGACCGAAAACGCCGGCGTCAGCGAAATATTAAAGCCACCATAGCCGTACAGATAAGTCGGGTTGCTGCCGTCGAGCTTGATGCCTTTGCGGTTGACGATGAACATCGGCACGCGCGTGCCATCCTTGCTGCGATAAAAAACCTGGCGCGTCTCGTAGTCAGTCGGGTCAAAGGCGACCTTGGGCTGACGAATCACGCTGCTGGTATCGCTGGCAATGTCATAGCGGTAAATCGTGGTCGGCGTCGTGAAGCCGGTGTACGAATAATAGGTCGTCGCCTCATCGCGCTTGCCACCGAAACCAGACGCCGTGCCCAGACCCGGCAACGCCACGTCATGTTGAAAAGTGCCGTTCAGGTCGAATACCTTGATCTGGCTGTGGGCGTCCTGCAGGTAACTACCAATGATCCGCTCGCCGACCAGGTTGGCCGATAGCAGCGTTTCGGCCGCTTGCGGCACCAGCTCTTTCCAGTCGGCCATGCCCGGCTTGCGCACATCGATGGCAACGATACGGCTGCGCGGCGCCTCCTTGTCCGTGCGGAACAGAAATACCGGACCATTGTTGTCGATGAAACTGTAGGCCGCGTCGAAGGCATCCAGCAACGGCAAGACCGGATTCCCGGCAACGGCCAGATCCTTGTAATAGACCCGAGATTTGCGCTCGGTGCCCTGCCAGATCGTGATGATCAGATACTTGCCATCATCGGTGACCCTGCCATCGAAACCCCAATCCTTGTGATCGGGACGGTCGTAGACGAGCACGTCGGCGCTTTGCAGCGTGCCGATCTGATGGTAGTAGAGCTTCTGAAAATAATTCGCTTCGGCCAGCTTGGTCGCTTCGCTCGGCGCATCGTAGCGGCTGTAAAAAAATCCCTTGCCGTCCTTGCTCCATGACGCACCGGAAAACTTCACCCACGCCAGTTCGTCAGCCAGATCCTTGCCGCTGTCGATGTCACGAATCTTCCAGGTATTCCAGTCCGATCCGGAAGCCGCGGTACCGTAGGCCAGATAACGGCCATCCGGACTCACCGCCATGCCGGCCAGTGCGACGGTGCCGTCGGCGGCCAGCGTGTTCGGATCGAGCAGCAGGCGCGGGACGTCATCGAGTTCGGCCATCGTGTAGAGCACGGCCTGGCTTTGCAGACCATCATTACGGCTGATGAAATAGCGACCGCTCTCGCGAAACGGCACACTGTAGCGCTCGTAATTCCAGAGCGTGGTCAGGCGCTCCCGGATCGCGCTGCGCGCCGGAATCTCGGACAAATACGACTGCGTCAGCTGGTTTTGCGCAGCGATCCAGTCGTGCGTCGCAGCACTGTTGCTGTCTTCCAGCCAGCGGTACGGATCGGCGACCTTGATGCCGTGATAGTCATCGACCTGATCGACCGTTTTACTGACCGGATACGTCATTGGCAAACCAGCCGGGCACTGCTGTGCCATGGCACCTTGCATTGACATCGCCGACACCAGCACCGCCGCATGACCGAGTGGCCGGATCACGCCGTGACCTGCACACCTCGCCAGAAAGCGACATAGCCGGCAATTTGCTTGGCTTCGTCTTTTGGCTCCGGGTAGAACCACGCCGCATCGGCATTGACCTTGCCATCGACGACGAGATCGTAATAGCTTGCCGTTCCCTTCCAGCCGCAGACGGTGTGTTTTTCGCTAGGTGCCAGGTACTCCTGATGGACCGCAGCAAGCGGAAAATACGTGGTGCCCTCGACGAGTTCGACGGCGGAAGAATCAGCTTGCGCAATAACTGCGCCGTTCCAGGTAGCGGTTGGCATAAGAGCTCCGTATCAGTGATGGGTGAGCAAAAATAACACACGCCACGCTGATGTGCCGAGTCCTGTCTGATCAGAATTGTGGCCGACTTTTCTATTTGTTTTCAAACACCCACTGCAGCAAGGCATCCTGCGCTTCGCCACCGCGCGCGGCATTCGGATCATTGATCAGGCAGACCACGGCAACCTGTTTGCCGGATGCCGTCTGCACATAGCCGGCAATGCTGCGCACGTTCTGCAGGCTGCCGGTCTTGATGTGTGCATGGCCGGACACGCCGTCGAAGCGCAAGCGCTTGCGCATGGTGCCGTCGTAACCAACCAGCGGCAGCGACGAGATGAATTCCGGCATCGTCGGTGCCCGGTAAGCGGCCATCAGCAATGCGCCCAGCGTGCGTGACGAAATCCGTTCGAGCCGCGACAACCCCGCACCGTTTTCCAGTATCAGGCCGGTCGCGTCGATCTGCCTGGCGGCGAGCCATCCGGCGATCGCACTGCGACTGGCCGCGATGCTGGCCGGCTGCAACGGCACCGTGCGGCCCAGCGTCAGAAACAACTGACGCGCCATCACGTTATTGCTGAACTTGTTGACGTCCCGGATCAGCTCGGGCATCGACGGCGACTCCCACTGCGCCACGGCCACCGCATCCGTCGTCACGACACCATCGATGACGCTGCCATCGAACGTGCCCCCCAGCTCGGTCCAGAGCTGGCGGAAGACCAGCTCCAGATACCGGTTCCTGCTCAGCTGATACGGGGATAGTTGCCAGGATTTTTCGCCACAACCCAGCGCATAGGGGCCATCAAAACTGGCACCGGCCGCATCAAGCGTGGCGCTGATCGGCGCGCGCCAGTCGCCGATGCACTCGCCGCTGGTGAGCTGCGGCGGACGTATCGCGTAACCGTTTAACGCCGGGTCCAGCCTGACCTTCACCACGCCCTGCTCGCGATCCGGCATGAAGCTGACCGCCAGTGCATGGAAGTTCAGCAGCAGCGCATCGGGACCCACGTTATAGGCCTTCAGCGGATCGCCATCAAACAGCGCAGGATCGGTCACCGTGTCATCGAAGGCGCTGCGATCAAGCACCAGATTGCCACGAATGTCGCGCACGCCCTGGGCCCGGATCTTGCGCAAAAAGAGCCAGAAATTCTCGATGACGAGTTTGGGGTCGCCGCTGCCGCGCAAGATCAGATCGCCCTGCAACTGCCCGTCCCGGAGTGTGCCGCGCCGGTAGGCCTCGGTGGTAAAACTGTAGGCGGGGCCAAGCAAATCGAGAGAGGCACTGGTGGTCAGCAACTTCATGGTCGAAGCCGGATTGAGGGGTAGCTCGGGATTGAGGCTGAGCACGTTACGGCCACTCGCCATATCGACCACCTCGATGCCGACACCCGACGGCGCGATGCCCGCGCGCTTGAACGCCGCGGCAACCGGCCCCGGCAATCCGGCATGTGCTGTACCGGCCAGCAACAAAGTGACCAGCACAACTTGGAGTCTCATCAGAATTCGCATAGCATTACAACCATATCGCCAGATAAACATAACAACCGATTATCCCATGCGCCACTCTCCGTCTGATCAAGGAAACTCTATGCCCTCCGCTCCACTCGCCGCTGACGATATGCTGGCACTGGATAACCAGTTCTGCTTCGCGCTGTATTCGGCCTCGCTGGCAATGACCAAGACCTACAAACCGTTCCTCGAAAAACTCGGCATCACCTATCCGCAATACCTGGTGATGCTGGTACTTTGGCAAAAAGACGATGTACTGGTCAAGCATATTGGCGAAAAACTTTTCCTCGACTCGGGCACGCTGACACCGCTGCTCAAACGCCTCGAGATACTGGCACTGGTCATGCGTACGCGTGACGATATCGACGAACGTCAGGTCCGGATCACCCTGACCCGCGAAGGCCGTCTGCTCAAACGGAAAGCCCAGGGCATACCGGAGCAAATCGTCTGCGCCAGCGGCAAGACGCCGACCACGCTGGTCGGCATGCGCTCGCAACTGCTGCAGATACGGGACGATCTGATCGGCAGCAAGGAATAGCAATCTAGATTTTAAACAATTAAATTGCACACAATCTAATTGTGAGTTAAATTATGGCACGCCATCGACATCGATGCCGCACTAACCCACATTGGAAAAACCATGCAAATCATCTATACCGCAGAAGCCACGTCTACCGGCGGCCGTGAAGGCCGTTCGATCAGCAGCGACAAGCATATCGACCTGAAGCTGAGCACACCAAAAGAAATGGGCGGTGCCGGCGGCGATGGTACCAACCCGGAGCAACTGTTCGCAGCCGGTTATTCGGCCTGCTTCATCGGCGCAATGAAATTCGTTGGCAATGCAACCAAGGTCGCCGTGCCGGCAGACACGTCGATCCACGCTGAAGTTGGCATCGGCCCGAACGACAAGGGCGGTTTCGGCATCGCCGTCACCCTGAACATCAGCATTCCAGGCATGGACAAAGCCACGGCACAAACGCTGGTCGACAAGGCCCACGAAGTCTGCCCGTATTCGAACGCTACCCGCGGCAATGTGGATGTGAAGATCGTACTGGTCTGATAGGACCTGACAGGTCTGGCGCGTCACTCCGACGTCAATCACGTATCACCATCACGGCTGGTCCCGGATTGTTCTCCGCGACCAGCCGTTTTGTCTTGTGAAGACTTCTCGAAAAGACAGCCGGCACGACCGCGCGTCAACGCCGCCATCCTTTTTGCGCAATGGCGCAAGCCAAGCGTGTGCCCCGGAATCGATGCCGGTGGCATCAGGCAATGACTCTTTCTCACCGACCCCGCTTGAAAAACAAACATGTCGCCCATATACTTAGCACTCGTCGGGAGAGAGTGCTAACAACTCCCCCGGCGTTCCACTTTTCTGGTGCGGTAATGCTGCGCAGTGAAGTCATCTTTGCAGCAGTATTGCCGCAAAACAATCGTAACCCACTGAACTTTAAGGAGTTTTCATGAACCTTCGTCCACTGCACGATCGCGTCATCGTCAAACGCCTCGACCAGGAAACAAAAACTGCGTCCGGCCTCATCATCCCTGAAGCAGCTGCTGAAAAACCGGACCAGGGCGAAGTGCTCGCCGTTGGTAACGGCAAAATTCTGGAAGATGGCAAAGTCCGTCCGCTGGATGTCAAAGTCGGTGATCGCGTTTTGTTCGGTAAATATTCGGGCCAGGCAGTCAAGATCGCCGGCGACGAATTGCTGGTCATGCGCGAAGAAGACATCATGGCAATCGTTCAAAAGTGATGTTGCTGACCGGTCAAAACGACTGGTCCACGATGTCCTGCGTTGGTCGGAACCCGGCGCAACGCAATCCCAACTGAATTCAAGGAGCTATAAACATGGCAGCTAAAGAAGTTATTTTCGGCGACGCCGCCCGTGCACGCATGGTCGAAGGCGTCAACATTCTGGCCAACGCAGTCAAGGTCACCCTGGGCCCTAAAGGCCGTAACGTCGTGCTGGAGCGCTCGTTCGGTGCCCCGACCGTGACCAAGGATGGTGTCTCGGTCGCCAAGGAAATCGAACTCAAAGACAAGCTCATGAACATGGGCGCGCAAATGGTCAAGGAAGTTGCTTCCCGCACCAGCGACAACGCCGGCGACGGCACCACGACCGCCACCGTGCTGGCACAAGCGATTGTCCGCGAAGGCATGAAGTTCGTTGCCGCCGGCATGAACCCGATGGATCTGAAGCGCGGCATCGACAAGGCTGTTGCAGCGACCGTCGAAGAACTGGCCAAGATCGCCAAGCCATGCACGACGACCAAAGAAATCGCTCAAGTTGGCGCGATCTCGGCAAACTCGGACTACTCGATCGGCGAGCGTATCGCTGAAGCGATGGAAAAAGTCGGCAAGGAAGGCGTCATCACTGTTGAAGACGGCAAATCCCTGAACGACGAACTCGACATCGTCGAAGGCATGCAGTTCGACCGCGGCTATCTGTCCCCGTACTTCATCAACAATCCAGAAAAGCAGACCGCAACACTGGACAATCCGTTCATCCTGCTGTGCGACAAAAAAATCTCCAACATCCGTGACCTTCTTCCGGTGCTGGAACAAGTCGCCAAGGCCGGTCGTCCACTGCTGATCATCGCAGAAGACATCGAAGGCGAAGCGCTGGCAACCCTGGTTGTCAACAACATCCGCGGCATCCTGAAGACCTGTGCTGTCAAGGCACCAGGTTTTGGCGATCGTCGTAAAGCCATGCTCGAAGACATCGCCATCCTTACCGGTGGTCAAGTCATCGCTGAAGAAGTCGGCCTGACACTGGAAAAGATCACGCTGGAAGATCTGGGCCAAGCCAAGCGTATCGAAATCGGCAAGGAAAACACCACTATCATCGACGGCGCTGGTCAAGCTGTGGCGATCGAAGCACGCGTCAAGCAAGTGCGTGTCCAGATCGAAGAAGCGACCTCGGACTACGACCGTGAAAAACTGCAAGAGCGCGTTGCCAAACTGGCCGGCGGTGTTGCAGTGATCAAGGTTGGCGCTGCCACCGAAGTCGAAATGAAAGAAAAGAAAGCCCGTGTCGAAGATGCACTGCACGCTACCCGCGCTGCCGTGGAAGAAGGTATTGTTCCTGGCGGTGGCGTTGCCCTGCTGCGCGCACGTGCCAACATCAACGTCAAAGGCGACAATCCTGACCAGGAAGCCGGTATCAAGATTGTCCTGCGCGCCATGGAAGAGCCACTGCGCATGATCGTGCAAAACGCTGGCGAAGAAGCCTCAGTTGTGGTTGCACGCGTCCTCGAAGGCACGGGTAACTACGGTTACAACGCGGCCAACGGCACCTACGGCGATATGGTCGAAATGGGTGTTCTGGATCCAGCCAAGGTCACGCGTTCGGCACTGCAAAACGCCGCTTCGATCGCATCCCTGATGCTGACAACCGACTGCATGGTCTGCGAACTGGCCGAAGACAAGCCAGCCGGCGGCATGGGCGGCGGCATGGGTGGTATGGGCGGCATGGGTGGTATGGACGGCATGATGTAATGTCGATGGCAGCGCTTCGGAAAGCTACCGAAGCGCTGCTGTACTGCAATTAAAAAGCCTGCATGGTTCATCGCCATGCAGGCTTTTTTGCGTCTTGTCGCACCTGAGATTTAATCCGCATCAAACAATCATCAAGCGACCATCGAAAGAGCCTGATCTCCCCCGTTAATAACGGAACCCGTGTTCATCCTCTGGCCACATAACGCCGCCCACCCGCGCAAGTCCCTTATTGCCGGTTCAGCACGCGACACCGTTGCGGTGCCCGCGTTATCGCCCAACGCACTTCTGCCTGCAACACGCAGAAGCGCTTCTATCAGGATGCTTCACAAGGAGAATACGATGTTTTCAACCATCACTAGACTACCCCCACCAACCCTGTGCCAGCCACCGAATCAACACAGTCTTGGCGACAAGATCAATCGCCTCGTTGCCAGCGGCTATGCCCGCGCACTTCAACAATTTGCAACGCCTTCCAGCTTGCCTGGGCGCTCTTCCCCGTCACAAAAAACAGCCCGACGCGGAATCGTATCGCAAGCGATTCTGGAATCACTCCAATCGATGCCAGCGACCAAAGCCGCCTCCAGCAGCTTCGCTTTCAATCGCGAACACCTGGCGCTGACGGATACCTGCAACTTGCAACGCGCAGTCGTCACCAAGCTGGCCCCGGAGGCAACGACGCAACCTGCTCTGGTGGTTCATCACAACCCTGCTGTCAATGATATCGAAGCGCTGGTTGCCAAACACGGCCCGGTGAGCTTGAGCCTTCTCGGCATGCTCGCTGCGCACGAAGGCGGCAGTGCACTTCCGCGCAGTCATACGGTGCTGGTGCTGCACACCTTTCGTGATGAGCACGGCTGCTGCTTTGCCGTGGTGGTCGACGGCAACCCGCATGCGCGCAATGCGTTCAAAGATGCTGCCGAAGAAACGGCACAGCGCATCGGCAAGCAATTGCACGAACTCGGCCAACCCGAACTGGCGGCCGTTGAGCGAAAGCTGGCACTACGCGGTGAACGCATGGGAAGGGAGGAAGCCATTCATGATCTGATCAATCTCGACCGTGCGTTTGAAACCCATGAGGCGACCACAACGAGTTATCGCAATTTCCTCGGGACACTGGGCAAGGACCTTGAAAAAGAAGGGCTGCTCGACAATGACTTCAACATGAATTCCCTCCCGACAGCGCAAGCGACTTACGCGCGCAATGTCCGGATCGACGGTGCGTTGCCCGGCGAGATCGCCAACGCCTTGCGCGAGCAGATCAAACGACGTCCCGACTATGTGAAGCCATTTATACCCCTGCAATCGCCGGTAGCGCCGCCGGACCTGTTTGAACAGATTCCTGCGGTGCGCGATGTCTTCAATGCGCCTTCCGTAGCAGGTCGCTGGTCACCACCCGCCACGACAGAAGAGCTGAAAAATGCACTTCGCCAGGAATCGACCTTTGCCGCCGCCGTCGATGCACCTGAAAACCAGGCACGCCTGGACATGCTGCACAAAGCCATTACCAACACGGTGCTGCCACCGAATCATCGCGGGGTGTCGCTGCAATTACAGTTCCCCGTCACCTATGGCCATGTCGCGCATATTGCGCCACTCAATTTGTGGCGCGAAGCGGGACCGGACGGCACGTCAGGCAAGCTGCAGATGGGATGTCTGTATCAGGACGCCCGGCTCCAGATGGGCCTCCTGCATCAGGAAGCCACCCCGATCAGCGGCAAGGTATGGGAAGGCGAAGTACACCCGACATTCGATACGTCGGCAGTCTATCCTGGCGGCGTGGCACCGATTGCCGAGTCACTCAAGTTCACTGGTCTGCCCAACGTGACCACCGTCCTGCCGTGCAAATATCCGGACAAGATCGTGCCGCTGACACGTGCCATGGCGGGGCGCGACAACGCTTATCCGTATGGCGGCACGCCGCTCTGGCACGGTGACAAAGGTCGCTTCCCGCCGGAGCGTCCCTTCAATTCCTGCTCGAATACCTCGTATGAAGTGCACATGATTTGCAACGGTCAATATCCGACTTATCAATCGACCCTGCCGGAACTATGGCGCGGAAAAATCGGCGAGCTCTACAACGTCGATCAGCGCAAAATCCAGACATGCCGGGTCGGGGACAAAGAGTATAACGTCGAGGACATGCTGCATTTGCCGTTCGACATCGTCGGCGCGATGTGGCCGAAAGTGACCGTTCACTCGGCCACGTTACCAAGCGCTGTGCCGTGTACTTATGCGCCGGAACATCCGGCACCGACGCCACTTGAGGTTGGCGACAATCTGCGTTTGCCGGACGCCGTTTTTCCGGCACGCTTCCATGCCGCCCGTTTCATCAATCCCGTCAAGGACATGCGCCTCGCCGACGGAACGCCGATCAAGAACGGCATCACGTATTTTGCCGATACGCTGCGTCAGGGGATTTTTTACTCCAACAATAAAGCCGGCAAAAAGCTCGATTTCTGGCTCTCGGGCATCGCAACTTCTTCGCAGACCGATGGCTCACGCCACGACTTGACCGGCGACAAGGGGGCCGTGGTGTAAAGTCACAGACTATTCATCAACGGGGCATGCCACGTTCGGCGCGGCATGCCCCTTCCCCAACCCGGCTGAAAAGGACAACAATGAAAATCGGTTCCATTGGTGTAATCGGTGGCGGCTTGATGGGTGCGGGTATCGCGACGCGCTTTGCTCTTGCCGGTTTTGACACCATCCTGATCGAAGCAGATCCCCGGCGCATGACGCAGATTCCCGTCATCGTCAACGACATCCTCACCGAATTGATCGACGCAGAGTCATGCACGCCAGCCCAGCGCCAGCAGGCACAGCAGTCGCTGACCGTCACCAGCGATCTGGCCGCGCTGGCGAACGCCGCCATCGTGATCGAAGCGATTCCGGAAGTGCTTGAGATCAAGCACACGCTGTATGCACAGCTCGAATGTCTGCTGCCGGCGGACGCGCTCATCATGAGTAATACCAGCGGTTTTTTGCCTGACCTGCTGTGTGAAAACATGCAGCACAAGCAGCGTTTTCTGATCGCGCATTTCTGGAATCCGCCGCATCTGATTCCGCTGGTAGAAGTCGTTCCGGCCAGCGCGACCACACCGGACGTCATTGAAAAAACCATGGCAGTGCTGCACCAGATCAAGGCCGAACCAGTCTTGCTCGCCAAGGCGATCCCCGGCTTCATTGGCAATCGCTTGCAGTTCGCACTCTTGCGCGAGGCGCTGCATATCGTGCGCAGTGGCGCTGCCGACGCGGCAACAGTCGACGCGGTCATGACCGCCTCATTGGGACGACGCTACAGCATCATGGGACCACTGGAATCAGCCGACCTGGGCGGACTGAACACATTGCTACAGATCGGCATGCATCTGATGCCAGAGCTGGCAGATGACCAGCAACCGCTCGAACTGCTGCGCCAGCAGGTTGAACAAGGTGATTTCGGCATCTCCAGCGGACGCGGATTTTATGAATGGAATGAAGAACGCATTGCGTCGGTAAGCGCCCGCCGCCGCGCACTGCTACGCCGCAATCGCACCGCCTGAGACCCGATCAACCGGCGAATCAATTGCGATAGTTATCCGTCGGTGCCTCGACGAATGCGGCTTTTGCCGCGGCCTTGGCATCGAGCATGGCCTGATGCTCGGCCAGCAGGACTTCGCGCGTCTGCGGCGTCTCCAGCGAAATCCGTCCCAAGGCACCGCTGCGGTAATCCTGCAGCAACGTGTGCGCCGCTTTTTCCAGATCAACGCCCTTGCCTTTGAGGCGAAAGCCACGTCGCAACGCGACGGCCTCGACGATCCCGACACCGTCCATTGCAGCCGGATCAACCCCATAGCGCGCTGCCAATTGCTGCGGATAGTACATGAGCAAGGCATCCGCCAGAAACGTCGCCACCTCTTCTTCGATCAGCGCGTTGCTGCCCACTGCATGGCTTGCTGCCAGCATCAGTCCATCGCTGGGCAGTGCGATTTTTGGCCACAACATGCCAGGCGTATCAGTGAGCACGATGTTATTTCCGAGATACAGGCGCTGCTGAATCTTGGTGACCGCCGGCTCATCGCCGACCTTGGCCACGCGCTTTTTTAACAGCGCATTCATCAGCGTGGATTTGCCAACGTTCGGAATGCCCATGATCATGATGCGCAGCGGCTTCAGTGGCGTACCCCGATGCGGTGCGATCTTCATGCACAGGGCCGGAATTCTGGCGACATCGGCGGGTAGCTTGCAGCTCAGTGCCACCGCATGCACGTCGGGCTGGCGGTTGTAATACGCGATCCATGCCGCCGTCGCAGCCGGATCAGCGATATCGCTTTTGTTGAGGATTTTCAGGCAGGGCCGCTGCCGGTCGGCACGCAGCGTTTCGATCATCGGATTGCAGCTGGCCTGTGGCAAACGGGCGTCCAGCACCTCGATCACCATGTCGACCTTCTCCATGGCTTCGGCCGCCTTCTTGCGGGCGGCATTCATGTGACCTGGGTACCATTGTATGGACATTGACGATTCGATCCTGAGAAAAGAGGTCGCTATTCTACCCGCTGCCTGCCGCAGACCGGACCGTTCTGTCAGGCTTAATCGATTTCAGCCAGCACCTTCAGATGGGCGACCACGCTGCGTCCGAGTGCCGACAGGTTGTAGCCGCCTTCCAGGCAGCTGACGATACGACCCTGTGCGTACTGCTGCGCGACCAGCATGATCTGTTTCGTGATCCAGGCATAGTCTTCTTCGAGCAAACCCATCTGGCCGAGATCATCTTCGCGATGGGCATCAAAACCCGCCGAGATAAAGATCATTTGTGGCTGGTGCGCGTGCAATGCCGGCAGCCATTTATCGGTGACCACCTGGCGCACGATGTCGCCACCGCTAAAGGCAGGCACGCCGACATTGACCATGTTGTGCAAGCCCGGTTTGCTGCCTGACTCCTCGACAAACGGATACAGCGCCTCCTGAAAAAAACTCGTCATCAGCACGCGCGGATCATCCCGGAACGTGTCATGGGTACCGTTGCCATGATGGACATCAAAGTCAACAATCGCGATCCGCTGCAAACCATGAAATTCGATTGCCCGGCGGGCCGCAATCGCGACATTATTGAACAGGCAGAAACCCATAGGCGCAGTTGGCGTGGCGTGATGGCCGGGCGGGCGAATCGAACAGAATGCGTTGTCAAGCTCGCCAGCCATTACCGCGTCCGTTGCTGCCACCGCCGCGCCCGCCGCGCGCAATGCTGCGGTCATGCTGTGGGCATTGAGGAAGGTGTCGGGATCGATCGCAAAGTACGGTTCAACATCAGGCCGATCAAGCGGAACATGATCGGTCACGCGCGCAATCGCTTCCGCCGTGTGCACACTGGACAACATGGCGATCGTCGCCAAGGGCGCTTCATGATGCTGCAACAGACAGCTGATGCGACTAGCGATCAGCTGGTCATCAATGGCTTGCAGGCGCGCGGGTGCCTCGGGATGCCACGATCCCATCTCATGGCGACTGCAATCGGAATGGGTAAAAAAACCAGTACTCATGGGCCCTTGACGGTTATTGGCATTCCACCGACAGAAATATTCCATCAGGCAATACCTAGCGTTCTCGCATAGAATCTGGCAAGTGTAACCAAGATTGCAGTGCACAAGTTCCTCCCACCGACTATTCTCTGACGACTCATGTACTCACCCGTTCACGCTGCGGCAAAACAGATCAACCAGATCGTGGTTGGCAAGGAACTTCAGGTGCGCCAGGCGCTGGTTTGCCTGCTGGCCGGTGGCCATTTGCTGATCGAGGACGTCCCCGGTGTCGGCAAAACGACACTGGCCCATGCGCTGGCAATTTCGCTGGGCATGCAATTCAATCGTGTGCAATTTACTAGCGACCTGATGCCGGCTGATGTGGTGGGCGTCTCGATCTTCGACCGTGAAACCAGCCGCTTCGTGTTCCATCCGGGACCGATTTTCACGCAAGTACTGCTGGGCGACGAGATCAACCGCGCCACGCCCAAAACCCAGTCCGCCCTGCTTGAAGCGATGGAAGAGCGACAGGTCACCGCCGATGGAGTCACGCGGGCGCTACCGCAGCCATTTTTTGTGATCGCCACCCAAAATCCGGCCCACCAGATCGGCACATTTCCGTTACCGGAATCCCAGCTCGATCGCTTCCTGATGTGCCTGTCGCTCGGTTATCCGGACATTGCCGCCGAGCGTGCGCTGCTCATGGGCGAAGATCGACGCAGCATGCTGCAGGCACTGCGTGCGTCCATGCAACCAGCCGATTTGCTGGCGGCACGGGCCGGTCTGGCGAGCATCCACACCTCCGACAAGCTGATTGATTATGTCCATGCGCTGGTGCTGGCGTCGCGCCAGAATGGCCTGTTCCAGGAGGGCTTGAGTCCGCGTGCCGCCATCGCACTGGTGCAGGCAGCACGTGCCTGGGCCGCGCTCGAAGGTCGCAATCATGTGATTCCCGAAGATGTGCAGGCCGTCCTCGGGCCGGTTGCCACGCATCGCTTGCGGCCATTGAAATCGGCCAGCGGATCCGCCCTGACAAGCCGCGATCTGATCGCGCAAATGATCAAGTCGGTCGCCCTCTGACGCGGCACCAATGACGATCGAGCGCACCCGGATCGGCACCTTGATTGATCGCTGGCTCTATCGACTGGCGGGTCCGGAGACGGGTGAAATCGTCCTCAGCCAGCGACGTGTCTTCATCGTCCCGAGCGGTGCAGGCTGGGGCTTCGCCACCATGCTGGTGCTGCTATTTACCGGCTCCGTCAACTACAACCTGAACCTTGGCTTTGCCTTTACTTTCCTGATCGCTTCATGTGCGGTGGTCGACATGCACCTGACCTTTCGCAATCTGGCCTATCTGCATCTGGCACCAGGTCGTGCTCCAGCGATTTTTTGC
Organism: Actimicrobium sp. CCI2.3; assembly: GCF_035019065.1. Taxonomy (NCBI): domain Bacteria; kingdom Pseudomonadati; phylum Pseudomonadota; class Betaproteobacteria; order Burkholderiales; family Oxalobacteraceae; genus Actimicrobium; species Actimicrobium sp. CCI2.3. The sequence goes on from NZ_JASJWR010000028.1 coordinate 33,988, forward strand.
GGCGATATGGCGTCGTTCGAGTTGCAGTTGATCAACCGGCGCAAGCATGACCGGTATGCGATCTGGATGGATTTTTACGGTCATGCCGGTGCCGTCGCGCAGGCGGTCGATGTCGCTGCGCTGGGTACCAGCAAAATCACGCTGGGCGTGGCAAGCGTCACACGCGGCTGGTTACCGGCACCGCGTGTACGACTGGTCACGCGCTTTCCGCTGGGTTTGTTGCGAGCCTGGAGTTACTGGCAACCCGACATGCGGGTACTGGTCTATCCGCACCCCGAACAAGGTGCACCACCGTTGCCGCTGGTGGCCAACCATGCTGCGCACGGCATCGGGATGGCGGGCAGCGACGACTTCGCCGGTATCCGTGCGTATCGGCCCGGTGATCCGATGCAGCAACTTGCATGGCGCCAGATTGCCCGGATCGATCCGGCACTCGGCGGCATGCTGCTGACCAAACAGTTCGAAGGCGGTGCCGTGAGCGAACTGGTGATCGATTTTGCTGCCTTTCCACGGGTGATGGACTTGGAACTGAAGCTCTCGCGCATGACGCGCTGGGTGCTGGATGCCGAAGCCAGTCGCTTGCCGTATGCATTCCGGCTAGGCGCGCTGAACCTGCCATCCGCGCACGGACCGGCACAACAAGCGGCCTGTCTGCAGGCACTGGCCGAGTTTGCGCCAGCATGACCACGACCTCCGTACCCGCCCGCAAAGTGCGCACACCGATCGCCCGCGACAAGGCCGACATGCTGACCTTGCTGGGTGCGTGTCTGCTGGTGCTGCTGCCGCATTTCTTTCATTTGCCACTGTGGATTTCGGCTGGCGTCGCGACCCTGCTTGGCTGGCGCAGCTGGATCACCTGGACCGGCAGACGATTGCCTCCGCGCTGGTTATTGTTGCCCGTCGCGGCACTGGCGATGGCCGGCATTTACCTCGCCTACCGGACTCTGCTCGGACGCGACGCCGGGGTGGCCATGCTGGCGCTGCTGCTCATCCTCAAGCTGCTGGAGATGCATGCCAGACGGGATTTGTTCGTGGTGCTGTTCCTGAGTTTTTTTCTGCTGCTGACTAACTTTTTTTACTCGCAAAACATCCTCACCGCATTGTTGATGGCCATTGCCGTGGTGGCGCTGCTCACCGCACAACTGTCCTTCCAGTTCACTGGTACCGTACCACCCCTGAAAAAAAAGCTGCGCCTCGCCACGCTCATTGTCGGCCTGGCCACGCCCTTGATGCTGGTACTGTTTCTGGTGTTTCCGCGCATTCAGGGGCCGCTGTGGGGTTTGCCGGGCGATGCGACCGGTGCCCGTACGGGGCTGTCGGACTCCATGACACCGGGAATGATTTCCTCGCTCGCGCTATCCGATGACATCGCCTTTCGCGTCAAATTCATCGATCCGGTACCGTCCCAGGCCACGCTGTACTGGCGCGCCAGTGTGCTGTCCCATTTCGATGGCCGGACGTGGACGGCACAACCCCAGACTCCAATGAAAGCCGGCAGCGTAAAAGCCTTGCCAGGCAGTGCGTCCACACGCTACGAGGTAACGATGGAGCCGCATGGCCGACGTTGGCTGTTCGCGCTGGAGACACCTGTCGCACCACCACAACTGCGCGGCAACAACGCTTATCTCGCCAACGATTTCCAGCTGCTGGCCAGCGAGCGAATCGACACCCGGCTGCGCTACGACGTCACGTCGTGGACGCAGTTCTCATTGCAGGCCGATAGCGTGCCGGATGAACTCAACGATGGATTGCAACGCGTCGCCGGTATCAATCCGGCCACCACCGGCTTCGCCCGCAGCTTGCTGGCGCGCTCCAGCGACAGCGCAGAACTGATCGGACTGGTGCTGCAATACTTTCGCCGCGAACCCTTCCGCTATACGCTCGAGCCACCCCTGCTAGGCCGCAATGCCGTCGACGAATTCTTATTTTCTAGCCGAGCCGGTTTTTGCGAACACTATGCCTCTGCCTTTGTCGTACTGATGCGTGAACTGGGCATACCGGCGCGCGTTGTCACAGGCTACCAGGGTGGCGAAATCAATCCGAGCGACGGGTATATGGAAGTGCGCCAGAGCGACGCTCATGCCTGGGCCGAAGTGTGGATAGAACAACGCGGCTGGATCCGGGTCGACCCGACTGGCGCGGTCGCCCCGGAACGGATCGAGCGCAGTGTCGCCAGCCAGTCGGGCCGGCGCTTGTTTGGCGGACTGGTGACGCTGTCGCCCGCACGTGGTTCGTGGCTGGCACTGACCCGATTCAACTGGGATGCGCTCTCGAATGCGTGGAACCAGCGCGTACTGAACTATTCCTCCGAACAGCAAAAAAATCTGGTCGCCCGGCTCGGCATCGACAAAGTCGACTGGCCGGTACTGACCGCACTGATGCTGGGTGCAGGCAGTCTGGTGATGGCCATCATGATGCTGCCGCTGCTGAAGAACCGCGCCACACGCGATCCGGCCGGCAAGCTGTATGCGGCGTTTTGCCGGCGTATGGCGCGCTTCGGCCTGATCCGTGCGCCACACGATGGGCCGCGCACTTTCATGGCTGTCGTGGCAGCCAATACGCTACTGCCGGAGCACACAAAAGCGGCTGCGCTCCGCTTTCTGGTCAGCTATGAGGCGCTGCAGTATGGTACGGTGGCACCTCGCCGGCGTCGTGCTGCGCTGTCCTACCTACACACTTTATTGGCCGCCTGTCGATGACTTTTTCCGTATTTCCCCAACACGTACTGCGTAGTACCACGCTCGCCCTTTCTCTCACCCTCGGTGTTGCCTGCGCCTCGGCAGCCGAACCGGAGCGCTCTGCCAGTGCGCGCACAGGTCAGTTGGCCGATTTTTCGCGATGGCAAGAAGTCGGTGACTTCATTGACCTGATGGTGACGCGCCATGGATTCGATCGTACTGCCCTGGAAGAATTGTTTCGACAGACTGCCTACATCGAACGCACCGTCCAGCTAATGAAGCCTGCACCGGCAAGCCGGCCAAAAAACTGGAAGGCGTATCGGGCCCGTTTTGTCGAACCGGTTCGCATCAATGGTGGCGTGCGTTTCTGGAATGAGAACGCCGAGGCGCTGGCGCGTGCCGAATCGCAATTTGGCGTGCCGGCTGAAATCATCGTTGCGATCATTGGTGTCGAAACACTCTACGGCCGCTATACCGGCAACTTCCGCGTCATGGATGTGATTACGACGCTGGCCTTCGATTATCCGGATACCCCGACGCGCACGGCGCGGATGGCGTATTTTCGCGGCGAACTCGAAAACACACTGCTCTACGCACGGGATTCGAAGATCGATCCGTTGAGCCTGACCGGCTCGTACGCTGGTGCCATCGGCTGGCCCCAGTTCATGCCTGGCAGCATTCGCGGCTATGCCGTCGATTTCGACGGAGACGGCAAAATCGATTTGCGCAATTCGCCGGCAGATGCGATTGGCAGCGTCGCCAGTTTTCTGGTCAAGCATGGCTGGCGCCGTGGCGAGCCGATCGTCTTTCCGGCTTCAGTGAGTGCCAAAGACGGTGCTGGCGCGCAAGCCTGGGATAGTTTCATCAACCAGGGACTGGAGGCCAAGTTCAGCGTCACTGATCTCAAGGCGGCGGGCGTGCTGCCCACAACACCGCTCCCGGACAACATGCTGTTCGGATTGGTTGACTTGCAGAATGGCGACGAAGCGCCAGAATTCTGGCTCGGTGCCGCAAACTTCTTTGCCATCACGATGTACAACCGCAGCTTCTTTTATGCGATGTCGGTAGTCGACCTGAGTCGCTCGGTGCGTTCTGCCCGGGCCATTAACCCTTGAGCAGGGTCAGGTCGATCTGCAGGGTCTCGCCATTACCGCTGACCCAGACCTCTCCGTCCTGCATCGTGTATTGCAATTGCATGTTGCGCTGTGCCAGCTTGGCCATTTCCAGGCTGCTGGACGGCGACAAGTTGATGACCTCGAGGTTACGTGCCCGGTCGACCCGGCTGCCGATCTGGTTCCACCAGATCGGGCTGCTGTAACTGTAGCTGTAGATCTTGACCTTATCGGCGCGACCGCAGGCTTTCAGGATACGGCGGTCATCCGGTTGCCCGACATCAATCCAGAGGTCAATCGCGCCGGTCAGGTCTTTTTGCCAGATATCCGGTTCGTCCGCATCCGCAATCCCCTTGGCAAACACCAGTGCTTCATGGGCATGGCGCGCAAATGCCAGCAAGCGCACCATCATTCGTTCGTCGGTTTCGGATGGGTGACGCGCGATGGTCAGTACATGGTTCTGGTAATAATGCCGATCCATATCGGCGATCTGGATATCTGCTTTGTAAATGGTTGCCTTGATTGCCATTGCGGGGTGGTTTTCCTGATGCGATAGGTGAATGGTTGCGCGAATGCGGTTGTGAAGCATAGCTGATCACACTCAACAGCAGCGTAAAAGATGGTGCCGTCGCCTATAATGGCGACCCGATTCCCGACCACGCGCCACCATGCCTTCTACTGTAGCCGACCCAACCCTGTTCATCAGTGCAACCCGCACCTGGCTGGAACGCGCGGTAATTGGCCTGAACCTGTGCCCGTTCGCCAAAGCTGTTCATAGTCGCAACCAGATCCGCTTTCAGGTCAGTAACGCAACGACGACGTCGGCGCTCCTGGCGGACCTGGCAGAAGAAATGCGGATGCTGTCAGAAAGCGATCCCGAGATCATCGACACCACGTTGCTGATTCACCCCCACCTGCTTGCCGACTTCCTCGACTATAACGATTTCCTTGATCTGGCCGACCAGGCGCTGGAGGACTTGCAGCTTGATGGCATCTTGCAGATCGCCAGCTTTCATCCGCACTATCAATTCGCAGGGACGCGCCCCGACGATATCGAGAATTACACCAATCGGTCGCCTTACCCGACATTGCATCTGCTGCGTGAAAACAGCATCGACCGTGCCGTAGAAACATTCCCGGATGCAGCCAGTATTTTTGAACGTAATATCGCGACATTGCACGGACTCGGCCATGCCGGTTGGCGGGCGTTGAACCTGGACTCCATAGAAACAGGCAACACTGACGACCAAAAGCCAGTCGACCAATCAGATGGGTAACGGAAGTCGACGGCACGACTCATCCCATTGAGCATTATCAAAATATCATCATGGCGACTGAATAAACTTGATGACACGTGAAATGAAGTGTCGATGGGTAATTCAATTCATTACTACCAGGCTACCGCGCGGAAATAATGAGGAAACAAACCGGGAAGAACCTCTGCCCTTCTTAAATTCGCAACTTCCAGCAGGTCTTGCGCATTGATTTTTGCATTTTCGTGTCCATGTGGGTTGTACTGCCAGCTGTTATTACAAGCGCTGGTAACCCGCCAAAAAAAATGCGAGCGCAATTGCAACTGTATGAATTCGATGTAGTCCAAGCATTTATTGCTAATAAACCACAGACGACGCATTTTTCCTTGTACACTTAACTTGCCCTATGGAATTATTTAGATTATGACCACTCAGTTAGAACACACCATGTCCAGTAACCGGCTTTCAGATCTCCTAGCGTACGACCCGAACAACCTGCTTGATTCGTTAATCAGCAAGTTGAACCTTAAAAACGATGCGGCGCTTTCGCGTGCGCTGGAAGTGGCACCTCCCGTTATTAGCAAGATTCGCCATCGCCGTCTGCCGGTCGGTGCCTCGCTGCTGATCCGCATGCACGAAGTCAGCGATCTCAGCATCCGCGACCTGCGCGTTCTCATGGGCGATCGGCGTGACAAGTTCCGCATTAGCGACAAGCAATTCAAGCCAAAGGATGGAACGTCTGGTGGCCAGGACGATTCACAAGACTGATTTACAAGGCTGAATTACAGGGCTGAATTACAAAGCCAATAATCGGGATCCTCTTTTCAGATGATCCCTTTTTGGTTTGCCCTCCGGTCAGGCCAGCGCGAACCAGCATGGGCACGGCACCTCAGGCCGGAAATATACCGGTCGACAAGTAGCGATCGCCACGATCACAGACGATGAATACGATCGTCGCATTCTCAACGCTCTGAGAAATCCTCAGTGCAACCTCACATGCACCCGCAGCAGACGGGCCGCAAAAAATACCTTCCTCAGCAGCAAGTCGTCTTGCCATTGTCTCGGCAGATGACTGGCTGACGTTTTCAACCTGGTCGACGCGTGTCCGGTCAAAAATCTTTGGCAGGTAGGCTTCCGGCCATTTTCGAATGCCGGGAATCTGCGATCCTTCCTCCGGTTGCGCGCCAACGATCTGGATCGCCGAATTTTTTTCCTTCAAAAATTGCGATACGCCCATGATGGTGCCGGTGGTACCCATCGCGCTGACGAAGTGTGTGACCTTGCCGTCGGTATCGCGCCAGATTTCCGGGCCTGTCGTCTGATAATGGGCCAATGGATTGTCCGGGTTACCGAACTGATCAAGAATCGTGCCCTGACCATCCTTTTGCATTTGTTCAGCCAGATCACGGGCGTATTCCATGCCACCCGTTTTGGGTGTCAGAATAATCTTGGCACCGTAAGCCGCCATGCTTTGCTTGCGTTCCTCGCTGAGGTTTTCGGGCATCAGCAAGATCATTTTGTAGCCGCGCATTGCAGCGACCATCGCCAGTGCAATTCCGGTATTGCCGCTGGTTGCTTCAATCAGCGTATCGCCCGGCTTGATGACGCCACGCTCTTCGGCATGCAGGATCATCGAGTGTGCAGCACGGTCCTTGACCGACCCCGCCGGATTATTGCCTTCTAGCTTGCCGAGGATGATGTTGTTACGCTGCGCGACGCTGTCGCCACCGATACGCGTGAGCTGGATTAGCGGCGTGTTGCCAATCGTGTCTTCTAAAGTCAGGTAAGCCATGGTATCCAGTCGCGTCAAGTTAAGCCGGTCATTCTAAACGCAGAAGTATCAGCGCGTCCTGATGACCGGCATCACCGCAACGGCAAGCAGTTATTTCGCCGGCTCCGTGGCCTTGCGGGGATTGCCGTCCACGGTCAAACCGGCATCGGAAAGCCGGACTGCACTTTTTTTCTTGATACCTTTGACGCGCTGCTCGAGGTCTGCCCAACTCTTGAATTTCCCGCTTTTCTGGCGCTCATCGAGGATGGCTTGCGACATGCGCGGTCCGATACCCTTGATACCGTCGAGCGCGGCCTGATCAGCCTGATTGACATCGACACTGGCTGCCGCATGACAGGAACTGGCAAGCAACAGCGCGCTTGCGATTGCCAGTAAACATTTTTTGATCATCAACTTCCCCTGTTCTAACGTGGTTGAATTATTGAAGAAGCAGTATTCAACAAGCCAGGAAGAACAGGTCGCTTTTGGTGTTCTGCTGCTATCGGCATCACACCAATTACTTGTCTTGCGTTAGCCAAACAACTCTTCGCTGGTAACCGTCGCCGTTCCGAGCTTGCCAACGACAATACCCCCCGCTTTGTTAGCCAGCAGGACCGCTTCCGACAGGGTTTTCCCTGCACCGAGCATCGCCGCCATCGTGGCAATGACGGTATCGCCAGCACCCGAGACGTCATAGACCTCCCTGGTCATCGCGGGTGTGTGCAGTACTTCGGTGTCCGTGTACAGAGTCATGCCCTCTTCAGATCGCGTCAGTAGCAAGGCCTCCAACCTGAGTGACTGGCGCAATTGCTGCGCCTTCGCGGTCAGTTCACTTTCATCGCGCCAACTGCCAACAACGCGCCTGAATTCGGATTTATTCGGGGTGAGCAGCGAAGCGCCTGCATAACGCGAAAAATCATCACCCTTCGGATCAACCAGCGTGCGCTTGCCGAGTCGTACCGCCGACGCAATCATCTCGGCGACATTGACCAGGCTGCCTTTGGCATAGTCAGACAGCACGATGACATCGTATTGTGGCAACAGCGCGTTGTACTGCGTCAGTTTGTCGCGCAAGACGATATCGGTCGGGGCTTCCTCGAAATCGATTCGCAGCAATTGCTGTTGCCTGCCAATCACGCGCAATTTGATGATGGTCGAGATGGCCGGATCACGATTCAGAAAGCAACCGATCTTCAATTCGGCCAATTGCAGCGCGATCGTATCTGCCGCCTCGTCCTGTCCGACCACACCAAGCAAACCGACCTGCGCACCCAGCATGGCGGCATTGCGTGCCACGTTGGCAGCACCACCCAGACGTTCTTCGCGCCGCTCGACGCGCACGATGGGCACCGGTGCTTCCGGTGAAATCCGGCTGACCTCGCCGAACCAGTAACGATCGAGCATGATGTCGCCCACCACCAGAATGCGACTGGCAGCCAAGGCGTTCGGGTGCGCGGTCATGCCTGCGTCAGGACAGAACGGCCAATGCCGTGATACTCAATGCCCGCAACAACCATCGCCTCCGGCTCGAACAGATTGCGGCCATCGAAGATCACCGGCGTTTTTAATAGCTTTTTCAGGGTTCCAAAATCAGGACTGCGGAACGCTTTCCATTCGGTAACGATCACCAGTGCATCCGCTTCGTTGAGCGCATCGGTCGGATTGTCACAAAAACGGATGCGTGCCGCTGCCGCAGCGTCAGCGGCGAAGTCCAGCGCCAGCGCACGTCGTGCCTCGCTCATCGCGACCGGATCGTACACCGCCACGGAAGCGCCACGCGCCAGCAATTCAGCGATCAGCACCCGCGACGAGGCTTCGCGCATGTCATCGGTGTTAGGCTTGAAGGCCAGCCCCCAGATGGCAAAGTGCCGTCCGGCCAGGTCAGCACCAAATCGACTGACGATCTTGCCACCCAACACGTGTTTCTGACGATCGTTGACGGCTTCGACGGCACGCAGGATCAGCAATTCCTGGCCATGCGCACGGGCGGTGCGCTCCAGCGCCTGTACGTCTTTCGGGAAACAGGAGCCGCCATATCCGCAACCGGCGTAAAGGAAACTGTAGCCGATACGCGGGTCCGAACCGATGCCCTGGCGCACCGACTCGATATCAACACCCACGTGGTCCGCCAGATTAGCCAGTTCATTCATGAACGAAATACGCGTCGCCAGCATCGCATTGGCAGCGTATTTGGTGAACTCCGCCGAGCGGACGTCCATCCAGAAAGTGCGCTCATGATTGCGATTGAATGGGGCATACAGGTTCTTCATGAGCTGACGCGCCTGCGTTCCGCCGGGCGTCGAGTCGCAGCCAATGACAATGCGGTCGGGGCGCATGAAGTCTTCGACGGCTGCGCCCTCTTTCAGGAACTCCGGGTTGGAGACGACCGAAAAAGTAGCCGTGCTATTGCGGTCAGTTAATGCCGCTTGTATCGACTCAGTGACCTTGTCGGCGGTGCCTACGGGGACGGTTGATTTATCAACGATAACCTTGAAGCCAGTCATGTGCCGACCGATATTGCGCGCCGCCGCCAGCACATATTGCAGATCGGCAGAACCATCTTCATCCGGCGGCGTGCCGACCGCGATGAACTGGATATCACCATGCGCGACACTCGCCGCCACGTCCGTAGAAAATGTCAGCCGTCCGGCAGCGCGATTGCGCGCAACCACATCGGCCAGTCCCGGCTCGTGAATCGGAATGCCGCCGGCATTGAGCAGGTCGATCTTGCTCTGGTCGACATCAAGACAGAACACATTATTGCCAAGTTCGGCCAGACAGGCCCCCGTGACAAGGCCAACATAGCCGGTGCCAATTATCGTTATTTTCATTGCATGGTTCTCGCTGCAAATGCACGCCCGCCGTGACAGGCGCGCCGGTTGGTTAGTTCATCACGTTCAATTCTTCGGTACGGCGCGGCGAATAGGTTTCCCAGCGACTGCAACCCGGACATTGCCAGTAGAACTGGCGTGCCTTGAAGCCGCAATGACTACACTGATAACGTGCCAGTTTCTGCGCATAACCATGTACCAGATTCTTGACTAGCGATAACTCGGGCCGCACGCTGGGAGGCGCGTCCATCAGGCGGGCATCAAGTAACTTGTCGAGCCCCAGCAAGGTCGGCGTGCGACGCAATTCGTCGCTGACCAACTGGTTCGCTGCTTCAACGCCATCGAGCTCCAGCACCGCCTTGAACACGACCTCCAGCAAATCGATCGACGAGGCGTCGGCCATATACGACTTGAGCAGGTTGGCACCTTCTTGCGCTCGCCCGAGCGTCCGGTAGCCGTCCATTAACCGCTGCGCCACCAGCGCGACATGCGGCACGCTTTGCTGCTCGACCCGCCGCCAGGCAAGCAACGCTGCTTCGACATCGCCCTTGGCGAGGAACACGTCGCCAATCAGCAGTGTCGCTCGGACGTTCTTGCGGTCTGCCAGCAAGGCTTTCTCGAGGACTTTCAACGCGGAGTCGGCATGGGTGTGCACCAGTTCGTCCTGGGCGATTTCGCAATAGAACTGGGCGATCTCTTTTTGCCGACCGCCGGCACCGGACTCTTGCAATGCCGTGGCCGCGTCGATGGCACGCGTCCATTCTTTTTCACGCTGATAGATCTCGAGCAGTGCGCGGCGGGCTTGTGCGCTGTACTGCGTTTCAACGAGCAGGTTGAAGGTTTCCTCGGCGCGATCGAGCAAGCCTGCTTTCAGGTAATCCTGTCCAAGTTCGTATTGCGCGTGAACCTGGTGTTCGAGCGGCAGATCGGGACGCGCCAGCAAATTCTGATGCACTCTGATGGCCCGTTCGGTTTCGCCGCGACGGCGGAACAGGTTACCCAGCGCGAAGTGCAACTCCACTGTTTCGGGGTCAAGCTTGACGATTTCAATGAAGGCGTCGATAGCTTTGTCAGGTTGCTCGTTGAGCAGGAAATTCAATCCCTTGAAGTAACCGTTCGGCAAGGTGCGCGACTCGGCAATCAGTTGACGGATATCAACCCGGGCCGCGATCCAGCCAAGGCCAAAAAAAATCGGAATACCAAGTAACCACCAAATTTCAAATTCCATGTGTTACCAGGACTTTCATGTGTTTGATCGAGCGTTCGTAAAATAATTAGCTCACAACCGTATCAGGTTGCGGTGGCTGGGACCGTGCTTCACGTACAGTCTTCTGCTCTTGCAACATCGTCGCAATTACTTTTTTGTGGCGAGTCAGTTCACGACGATGCCGTACAAAAGACGGCAGCATGCCGAATACGCCGAGGATCGCACCGATGGCAAAAAAACCGAATAACAGCATGACCAGCGGGCCACGGATTTCATAGCCGAGGAAAAAGTTCAACGCGGCTTCCTGCGTATTCTTCAACGCGAAACCAAAAAACAGCACTGCTACCAGCACAGATAAAATTTTAAGCAGGAATTTCATGTGCCTCTCCTTGTTGGCAAAGCGGATGTTATCAGCCCGTGATGCCCAAACGGTGGAATACGAAACGGTCAATTAGTTGCCGTCATCAATTCGGATCGACGAAATTGTACGTGAAAAAAAACGGCATCCGAGGATGCCGTTTTATTTTCATGCAAACAATTCAGTCCTCGATGATCGGTTGCCCGACCATCGCATCAACCCGCTCACGCAATTCCTTGCCAGGCTTGAAGTGCGGCACCCGTTTTTCGGGAACCATCACCTTTTCACCCGACTTCGGGTTACGTCCAATCCGAGGCGGCCGACTGTTCAATGAAAAACTGCCGAACCCGCGTATCTCGATGCGCTGGCCTGAGGCCAGCGCATCGGTCATTGCGTCGAGAATTGTCTTGACCGCGTAGTCCGCATCTTTTGCTACCAGCTGCGGGTACCGTTCGGCCAAGCGAGCGATAAGTTCCGACTTAGTCATTTACAAGCGCGGCAACAATTAGTTCTTGTTGTCGAATTTAGCTTTCAGCAAAGCGCCGAGGCTGGTGGTTCCGGAAGCAGCGTTCGAATCGGTAGCGGTCGACATCTTGCGCATTTCTTCTTGCGTTTCGACATTGTCTTTTGCCTTGATCGACAACTGGATACCGCGAGCTTTACGGTCGATGTTCAGCACCATGGCTTCGACGCTGTCGCCAACTTTCAGGTGCGTACCGGCATCTTCAACGCGATCGCGCGAGATTTCGGAAGCGCGCAAGTAGCCTTCGACTTCTTCGGACAACTGGATCACGGCGCCCTTAGGCTCGACCATCTTGACGATACCGGTGACCAGCGAACCCTTGTCGTTCATGGCTGCGAAGTTGTTGAACGGATCGCCTTCGAGTTGCTTGACGCCCAGTGAAACGCGCTCGCGCTCGACATCGATGGCCAACACGATGGCTTCGAGTTCGTCGCCCTTTTTGAAGCGGCGGACAGCTTCTTCGCCTGTTTCGGTCCACGACAGATCCGACAAATGCACCAGACCGTCGATGTTGCCAGCCAGGCCGATGAACACGCCGAAGTCGGTGATCGACTTGATCGCGCCGCGGACTTTGTCGCCCTTCTTGTGGGTGACAGCAAAGTCATCCCAAGGATTGGCTTTGCACTGCTTCATGCCGAGGCTGATACGACGACGCTCTTCGTCGATCTCAAGAACCATGACTTCAACTTCATCGCCCAATTGGACAACTTTGTTTGGTGCGACGTTCTTGTTGGTCCAGTCCATTTCGGACACGTGGACCAGACCTTCGATACCCTGCTCGACTTCAACGAATGCGCCGTAGTCGGTGAGGTTCGTGACCTTGCCGAACAGACGGGTGCTTTGTGGGTAACGACGTGACAGACCGGTCCAAGGATCGTCGCCCAGTTGCTTGACGCCCAGCGAAACGCGGTTCTTTTCTTGATCGTACTTGAGGACCTTGGCAGTGATTTCCTGACCGACGGTCAGCACTTCCGATGGGTGACGCACACGACGCCATGCCAGATCGGTGATGTGCAACAGACCATCGATACCGCCCAGGTCCACGAAGGCGCCATAGTCGGTGATGTTCTTGACGATACCGGTAACGACGGTACCTTCTTTCAGCGTTTCCATCAGTTTCTGACGCTCTTCACCCATCGATGCTTCGATGACGGCGCGGCGGGACAGAACGACGTTGTTACGCTTGCGGTCCAGTTTGATGACCTTGAATTCGAGGGTCTTGCCTTCGAACGGGGTGGTGTCCTTGACCGGACGGGTATCGACCAGCGAACCTGGAAGGAACGCGCGAATACCATTGGTCAGCACGGTCAGACCGCCTTTGACCTTGCCATTGACGGTACCGATAACGATCTCGCCGGACTCCATCGCTTTTTCGAGCGAGAGCCACGATGCGAGGCGCTTGGCCTTGTCGCGGGACAGGATGGTATCGCCGAAGCCGTTTTCCAACGATTCGATGGCAACAGAAATGAAATCACCAACGTTGACTTCGAGTTCGCCATTGTCGTTTTTGAATTCTTCGATTGGAATGAACGCTTCTGACTTCAGACCAGCGTTGACGATAACGAAGTTATGGTCAAGACGGACGACTTCAGCAGAGATCACTTCGCCGGAACGCATGTCCTGGCGCAACAACGATTCTTCAAAAAGAGCGGCAAAACTTTCCATACCAACAGCGGATTCAGTAGATGAGACAGTAGTCATAGCGAGGTTTTGAGCAGGTTGCCTGTGGTGGAGACGCTCAACGTGAACGGGCCAGTCAGAGGGTTAGGTGTGTTTATGTTCATTGCCGCTTTGCGCGACAGGGAACGCCAGATAGAACAATTACTTAGTTGCTTTGCTGCGTTACTTTGCTGCGGGATGAGCATCTTCCCGCTTGCGTGCTGCTGCGTACCAGGCCAGTACCTGAGCGACTGCATCTTCTGCGGTCATGTTCGAGGTTTCCAGCAAGTGCGCGTCCTCGGCGGGCCTGAGCGGCGCAATGATGCGGCTTGCATCGCGTTCATCGCGTTCGTTCAAATCTTTTTGGAGATCGTGCAGTGTAGCAGACATTCCTTTGCCGATCAATTGCTTGAAACGCCGCTCTGCGCGCGCTTCCGCAGTCGCGGTCAAAAAAACTTTAAGCGTGGCACGCGGAAAAATCACCGTCCCCATGTCGCGTCCATCGGCAACCAGTCCCGGCGGCGATCGAAAGCCGAGTTGCAGTGCATAGAGCGCCTGCCGCACTGTCGGCAATGTCGCGATGCACGACGCGAACTTGCCAACCGCTTCGGCACGAATCGCCGCGGTCACGTCCTCGTTCGACAGGAACACATGCTCGCCCTTGAAGTGGCAATTGAGGCCGGCTGCGGCCTTGGCCAAACCGTGTTCATCGTTTGGCTCGACATGCTTGCGCATCGCCGACAGCGCGGTAAGCCGGTACAGGGCACCGGAGTCGAGGTAGTGAAATCCCAGCCGTACGGCTACAAGATGCGCGACCGTGCCTTTGCCCGACGCGGTCGGGCCATCGATGGTTATGACGGGAATGGGGGTCAAAGGCATGGTTTAAGACTTCACAAAGAGGGCGTGGCGACTGTCGCGAAGACGTCGAAATAATCAGGGAAGGTTTTTGCCACGCAGTCGGGATCGTTGATCCGGATCTGTGCGCCGCGCTGCGCGGCACCATCGAGCGATGCCAGAGAAAAGCACATCGCCATCCGGTGATCGTCGTAAGTAGCGATCTCGGCGGCGGTGAGTTCGACCGGCGGCGTGATACGCAGGTAGTCGGCACCCTCCTCGACGGTCGCGCCCAGCTTGCGCAATTCGGTTGCCATCGCATGAATGCGGTCGGTTTCCTTGACGCGCCAGCTACCGATATTACGCAGCGTGCTGGGACCATCGGCGTAAAGCGCGGCCATCGCGATCGTCATGGCGGCATCGGGGATGTGGTTGAAATCGGCATCGATGGCTTTGAGGACACCGTTTGCGCTGGACTCGATCCAGTTCTCGCCCATCGTGATGGTCGCGCCCATTTGTCGCAACGCGTCGACGAAACGCACGTCGCCCTGAATACTGTTGCTGCCGACTCCCTCGACCCGCACCGGTCCACCGGCAATCGCACCGGCCGCCAGAAAATACGAGGCCGACGACGCATCACCTTCAACATGGATGCGACCGGGACTGACATAGCATTGAGCGGCGGCGATGGTGAACGATTGCCAGCCGTCACGCTCGACCTCGACACCGAAGCGGCGCATCAGGTTGATCGTGATCTCGATGTAAGGCTTGGAAATGAGCTCGCCAATGACGTTGATCTTGACCGCTTGCGTGCGCGCGATCAGCGGCGCGACCATCAGCAGCGCAGTGAGAAACTGGCTCGATACATTGCCGCGAACGTCCAGCGACTGCGTGTGGATCTGTCCGGTACGAATGTGCAGTGGCGGAAAGCCAGCCACGCCGGTGCAGGCGATCTTCGCGCCGATGGCATTGAGTGCGTCGACCAGATCACCAATCGGCCGCTCGTGCATCCGCGCCACGCCGTGCAGCGTGTAATCACCACCAACGATTGCCAGCGCCGCCGTCAGTGGGCGGATCGCCGTACCGGCATTGCCCATGAACAGGTCAGCTCGCTGATTCGGAAACTTGCCGGCGCCGCCAGTGACGGTGTAATCCTGTGTGGCACCGCTACGCTGCCAATCGATACCCAATGATTGCAACGCGGTGAGCATCACGTGGGTATCGTCGGAGGCCAGCAAATCACGGATATCGGTTGTGCCTTCGGCCAGCGCAGCCAACAGCAGTACCCGATTTGAAATACTTTTAGAACCCGGCAAACGGACTGTGCCCTGCGCGCGTTGCGCCGGTTGCAGATCAATGTGCGGAGGGTATTGTCGCATCAGTCACCACCTCGTTTTACTTGCAGCTCTGCAGCCTCGATCGCACTGATCCAGTTATGCCGCGCTTGCTGCGCATTGGTATAAATCGCTTCAAGTCCGGCACCATCGCGTTCGGCCAGCAGGGCCCGCAAGCCGTGCAATTGATCGAGGTAGGAGTCGAGCTCAGTGAGCAACGCCGGCTGGTTGGCCAGCGAGATATCGCGCCACATTTCCGGCGACGAACCGGCAATGCGCGTGAAATCCCGAAACCCGCTGGCTGCATACTGGAACAGCAATTCGGCATGCGGCTTGCGCGCAATATCGTCGACCAGCGCATACGACAGCAGGTGCGGTAAATGGCTGACCGCGGCAAAGATGCGATCGTGATCAGCGGCACTGAGCCGATGAATCATGGCACCGCAAGCCTGCCATGCCTGGGCCACCCGCTCGATATCGGCGGCGCTGTTTTCCGGCAAGGCGGTCAGTACGACTTTTTTGCCGACATACAAATCAACGATCGCCGCTTCCGGACCGTTCTGTTCGCGACCAGCAATCGGATGACCGGGAACGAACTGGCCGATCTTGTCACCCAGCGCAGCACGCGCCGCCGCGACGACATCGGCCTTGGTGCTGCCTGCATCGGTGACAACCGTACCTGCTTGCAGATACGGTTGTATCGACCGCAAGATGGCCTCGGTTTGCGCTACCGGAGCAGCGATCAATACCAAGTCGGCATCGCGTACCGCGTCTTCGACAGATGCCGCAATGGTGTCGATGATACCCAGCGCCTGCGCTCGCACCAGCACGCCAGGGGTGCGGCCAAAGCCGACGATGTGATCGACGCGGCCGGCACGCGTCAAGGCCAGCGCGAACGAACCGCCGATCAGGCCAACACCGAAGATGGCGACTTTTTTCAGCATGGTGGTCAGGCGAGTATTCCGGTTAGTGCAGCGATGAAGGTGGCATTCTCGGCCGGCAAACCGATCGAGATGCGCAGCCATTGCGGCAAGCCGTAATTGCCGACAGGCCGCACGATTACGCCGCATTTGAGCAGGGCCAGGTTGACGCGTGCGCCGGCACCGTCATCGTCACCGACCTTGAC
This sequence comes from Actimicrobium sp. CCI2.3, assembly GCF_035019065.1. Lineage (NCBI taxonomy): Bacteria > Pseudomonadati > Pseudomonadota > Betaproteobacteria > Burkholderiales > Oxalobacteraceae > Actimicrobium > Actimicrobium sp. CCI2.3. Next base: position 50,674 of record NZ_JASJWR010000028.1, read on the forward strand.
CAGTACGAAGTTGCCCGACGACGGCACATACTGCAACCCGAGCGTATTGAACGCGGCCGTCAGCTGCGCGTAACCGGCGTCGTTGATCTGTGCACCCTTGGCCAGAAAAGCATGGTCGTTCAATGCCGCAATCGCAGCGGCTTGCGCCATCGAATTGACATTGAATGGCTGGCGAATCCGGTTGAGCAAATCCGTCACCGCCGGTTGCGCGATACCAAAGCCGATGCGTAATCCGGCCAGCCCGTAGGCCTTGGACAAACTGCGCGAGACCAGCAAGTTCGGATACTGACGCACCCAGGCGATCGAGTCATATTGCAATGCGGGCGGTAGATACTCGTTGTAGGCTTCATCGAGCACGACCACGATGTGCGACGGCACCTGTGCAAGGAACCCGGCGATCGCGGCCGCCGGCAAAAAAGTACCGGTAGGATTGTTCGGATTAGCGATGAAGATCAATCGCGTGGCGGGTGTGATCGCCGCCGCCATCGCATCGAGATCGTGCCCAAAATCTCTGGCGGCGACCACCACCGATTTGCCGCCAACCGCCTGCGTTGCCAGTGGATATACCGCGAACGAGTACTGCGCGTAAATCACTTCCTGGCCTGGTTCGACAAACGCATGCGCCGCCAGTTCGAGAATGTCGTTGCTGCCATTGCCCAGCGTGACCCACTCTTGCGCGACATCATGCTTGGTACCGATCACGGCTTTCAGCGCGAAGCCGTTGGCGTCCGGATAGCGACCGAGATCCTCCATCGCTTCCAGCATCGCCAGTCGTGCCGACTCCGGCATGCCGAGCGGATTTTCATTCGACGCCAGCTTGACGATGCTTGCTTCATCAAGCCCGAATTCACGGGCGACTTCGGAAATCGGTTTACCGCCCTGATAGGGAGCGATCGCACGGACGTAGTCGGGGCCGAATTGAAATGACATGATGGATTTCCGCGTTAGTGTTATTGGAAGAGCGTCTACAGGCTGGCGGGATAGGAACCCAGTAGCTTGAAAAACGCGGCATTGGTTTTGAGCTCATCGAGTGCCCGCGCGACTTTGGCATCGTGCGCATGACCCTCGACATCGACATAAAAATAGTATTCCCAGGTACCCATGCGCGCCGGTCGTGACTCGAACCGCGTCATCGAGACGCCGTTTGCCGCCAGCGGCGCCAGCAGATTGTAGACCGCACCCGGCTTGTTCGGCACCGACAGCACCAGCGAGGTCTGGTCCGTGCCGCTTGGCGTCGTGTGCAAGCGGCCAATGATGGCAAAGCGGGTCCGGTTGTGGGGATCGTCCTGAATATGCGCATTGACTACTTGCAGGCCGTACTTGGCACCGGCAATTTCGCTGGCCACGGCGGCGCAATGCGGGTCATCACCTGCCATGCGGGCCGCTTCGCCATTCGATGCCACAGCATGACGCGCGATGCCGGCCACATTCATGTTCAGCCAGACCTGGCACTGCGCCAGTGCTTGCGAATGCGCGCAGATCTGCGTGATGCCGTCTAGCGTGCCGGAACGCGTCATCAAACTGTGATGGACCGGGATCGAAATTTCGCCACTGATGGCGAGCGTGGTTTGCAGCAGCAAATCAAGCGTGCGATTGATCACGCCCTCTGACGAGTTCTCGATCGGCACGACGCCGAAGTCAGCGGTCCCGGCTTCGGTGGCGCGAAACACTTCATCGATCGAGGCGCACGGCATGCCTTCGACCGCGTGTCCGAACTGCTGATAAACAGCTTGTTCGCTGAAGGTGCCAGCCGGTCCGAGATAGGCGACCGTGACGCGCTTTTCGAGCGCGCGGCAGGCCGACATGATTTCGCGAAAGATGGTCTGCACATCAGTTGCCACCAGCGGGCCGGGATTGCGTTCGGCGACGCTGCGCAAGACTTGCGCTTCGCGTTCGGGACGAAATACCGGCGCATTGGTTTCAGCTTTGACGTGGCCGACTTCCTGGGCCACGCTGGCGCGCTGGTTGAGCAACGCAAGAATTTGCGCGTCAATCGAATCGATCTGTTCGCGCAGCGGTTTGAGTTTGCTATCGATGGTCATTCGTCGGCCTGTGGTTGGTCACGTTGGTCACGCGCGGCACGATGCCGCGCTGGCGCAAGGGGTTTTACCGGTGAGCACTTTCAAATTCCTGCATCCAGGAAATCAGCGCTTGTACGCCTTCGATAGGCATCGCGTTGTAGATCGATGCACGCATGCCGCCGACGGACTTGTGGCCCTTGAGCTGCAGCAAATGGCGTTGTTTTGCGCCCGCCAGAAATGCGTCGTTCCGTGTTTCGTCGCGCAGGAAAAAAGGCACGTTCATGCGCGACCGGTCAACGCCGGCCACGCGATTAAAGTACAGCTTGCTGTTGTCGATGTACTCGTACAGCAGCGTCGCCTTGGTGATATTGCGCTGCTCCATCGCGGCCACGCCACCCTGACGCTTGAGCCACTGAAAGACCAGCCCCGCGATATAAATTCCGTAGGTCGGCGGCGTGTTGTACATCGAACCGTTCTCGGCCACGATTTTCCAGTCGAAGGCCGACGGGCAAATCGGCAATGCATGACCGAGCAAGTCATCCCGCACGATGACGATGGTCAGGCCAGCCGGACCGATATTTTTTTGCGCTCCGGCGAACAGCACGCCGTGTTTGCTGACATCGATCACGCGCGACAAAATATGCGACGAGACATCGGCCACCAATGGCGCATCGTTGGTATCGGCGGCGATATCGGGGGGCACCCCGATCTCGACGCCATCGATGGTTTCGTTACTGCAGATATGCACATAGGCCGGGTCGGCCGAGAGCGCCCAGTCAGCGCGCGCCGGCACGCGATCAAAGCCAGTGGCCTTGGACGACGCGGCGACATTGACCTGCGCATACTTGCCGGCTTCCTTGATCGACTTGCCGGTCCAGGAACCCGTGTGAATGAAATCGATCACCGCTGGCTGCGCTTTGCGACCGAGCAGATTCATCGGCACGATCGCGTTTTCAGCCAGGCCACCGCCCTGCAGGAACAGTATCTGGTAGTTGTCCGGCACCGCCATCAGCTCGCGCAAATCCTTTTGCGCCGCCGCCATGATGGACATGAATTCGGGACCGCGATGACTCATCTCCATGACCGACATGCCACTGCCGTGCCAGTCGAGCATGTCGGCTGCGGCTTCGACCAGTACTTCGCGCGGCAATACGGCAGGACCGGCGGAAAAATTGAATACGGTGCTCATGGCTTACTCTTTTTCGTCATCGGCCGGAGTGTCATCGATTGCCGTGTCTGCAGCACCGACGCCCTCATCCTCTTCGTCGACATCCGGTTCGACAATGCGCTGCAAGCCGCTCAGCTTGGTGCCATCTTCGACGGCGATCAATGTCACGCCTTGCGTGGCGCGACCCATTTCGCGGATCTCGGCAACCCGGGTACGGATCAGAACGCCACCGGTGGTGATCAGCATGATTTCATCGGATGGTTCGACCAGCGTTGCAGCGACCACGCGACCATTCCGTTCGCTAGTCTGGATGGCGATCATTCCTTTTGTGCCGCGACCGTGACGGGTGTATTCAGCGATCGGGGTGCGCTTGCCGAAACCGTTTTCAGTCGCAGTCAGCACGGATTGCTGTTCGTTTTCTGCTACCAGCAACGCGATGACTTGCTGGCCTTCCTCGAGGTTCATGCCGCGCACGCCGCGGGCGGTACGGCCCATCGGACGCACATCGTTTTCATCGAAGCGCACCGCCTTGCCGGAGTCCGAGAATAGCATCACGTCATGCTGGCCATCGGTCAGCGCGGCACCAATCAGGAAGTCACCTTCATCGAGATCGACCGCAATGATGCCGGCCTTGCGCGGATTGCTGAAATCGCTCAGTGGTGTTTTCTTGACGGTACCAAGACTGGTCGCCATGAAAATATAGCGGTCTTCCGGGAAGCTGCGGTTGTCGCCGGATACCGGCAGGATCACCGTAACTTTTTCACCGTCAAGCAGCGGGAACATGTTGACGATCGGCTTGCCGCGCGAATTGCGCGAGCCTTGCGGCACTTCCCAGACCTTGAGCCAGTACAGGCGACCACGGTTGCTGAAGCACAGAATGTAGTCGTGAGTATTGGCGATGAAGAGCTGATCGATCCAGTCGTCGTCCTTGGTTGCCATCGCTTGCTTGCCGCGCCCGCCACGCTTTTGCGCGCGGTATTCGGACATCGGTTGCGACTTCATGTAACCCGTGTGCGACAGCGTGACCACCATGTCTTGCGGCGTGATCAGATCTTCGGTGCCCAGATCGGTGGCATTGTGCTCGATGAACGAGCGACGCTCGTCCTTGGCACCAATACCGTATTCCATCTTGGCCGCAGTCAGTTCGTCGACGATGATGATCGTCACGCGCTCCGGCTTGGACAGGATGTCGAGCAAGTCGGCGATCTGCGCCATGACTTCCTTGTACTCGTTGACGATCTTGTCCTGCTCCAGACCCGTCAGGCGCTGCAGACGCATCTGCAAAATTTCCTGCGCCTGATCGTCCGACAGCTTGTACAAGCCATCCGGCTGGATGCCGTAATGCTTGGGCAGGTTCTCGGGGCGGAAGGCATTGATGCCACCGAGTGCTTCTTCGCCGGTGCGCACCAGCATCTCGCGCACAACCGATGAATCCCACGCCCGTGCCATCAGTTCGACCTTGGCAATCGGTGGCGTTGGCGCGGCCTTGATGATGGCAATGAAGTCATCGATATTGGCCAGCGCAACAGCCAGGCCTTCGAGTACATGCCCGCGTTCACGCGCGCGGCGCAGCTCGAAAATAGTCCGGCGTGTGACGACTTCGCGACGATGCGACAGGAAACACTGAAGCATCTGCTTGAGATTGAGCAACTTCGGCTGCCCATCAACCAGCGCCACCATGTTCATGCCGAAGGTGTCTTGCAGCTGGGTCTGCTTGTACAAATTATTGAGCACGACTTCCGGTACTTCGGCGCGTTTCAGTTCGATGACAACCCGCATGCCAGACTTGTCTGATTCATCGCGGATGTCGGAAATACCGTCGAGCTTCTTGTCGCGCACCAGTTCTGCAATGCGTTCAAGCAGAGACTTCTTATTCACCTGGTACGGCAACTCGTCGACGATGATCGCCGTCCGGCTTTCCTTGCCGTACTCCTCGAAATGGGTCTTGGCGCGCATGACGATGCGACCTCGACCGGTACGATAGCCGTCGCGAACACCGGAGACGCCATAGATGATGCCGGCGGTCGGGAAGTCCGGAGCGGGAATGATTTCGATCAGTTCATCGATGGTGCAATCGGCATTGCGTAATACATACAGTGCGCCATCGATGACTTCAGTAATGTTATGCGGCGGGATGTTTGTTGCCATGCCGACGGCGATTCCTGAAGCGCCATTGATCAGCAGATTCGGGATCCGGGTCGGCAGCACCGTCGGTTCCTTTTCCTTGCCATCATAGTTCGGCACAAAATCGACCGTATCTTTGTCGATATCGGCAAGGATTTCATTGGCAATCTTGTCGAGCCGGCACTCGGTGTAGCGCATCGCTGCGGCGTTATCGCCATCGACCGAACCAAAATTACCCTGTCCGTCGACCAGCGTGTAGCGCAAAGAAAAATCCTGCGCCATCCGTACGAGCGTGTCGTAGATCGATTGGTCGCCATGCGGGTGGTATTTACCCATGACTTCACCGACGACGCGCGCGCATTTCACGTACGGTCGATTCCAGACGTTATTCATTTCGTGCATCGCAAACAGTACCCGGCGATGCACCGGCTTGAGCCCGTCTCGCACGTCAGGCAATGCCCTCCCGACAATCACGCTCATCGCGTAGTCTAGGTAGCTTTTGCGCATCTCGTCTTCAAGTGAAATCGGGATAGTTTCTTTAGCGAATTGATCCATGGGAGAGTGAACTGTTCTTTGACTAAGGTTGTGGTGCGTTGCACATGGCGCGCCAGTGTCGCAATTGAGCCATCTAAGCCTTCGATTTTAGCATGCGCGTCGAGGGGCTCTGCGCTTTTAGGCGCGGACCGGGTCAGCGCCCAGACTTGCTAATTCTGTCAACCAGACAAGAAATTATGCTTAAATGTGCGAGGGTTCACTGACTGACCGGCTAACGGCATCAGCCCAGCTCATCAGCTCATCTAAATTTAAATCTTATGTTCAATAAATTGACTTTCAGCCTACTGTCAGGACTGCTTGTCTTTGACGCCACGGCGCAAACATTTCCTGATGTCCGGACCAACTCTCAATCCAGTGCCTACGCACAAGACGGCCGTGGCACGATTACTCGCAGCGGCACCGGACTTTGCTGGCGTACCGGATATTGGTCAACGACAGACGCCGCAACCGGGTGCGATGGAGAATTGACATCCCCCCTTGCCCGGCCAACAGCGCCTGACTTGGTTCCATCCACAGCCAAAAATGCCGATGCTGCGCCTCTGGCGCTGATTGCACCGGCCAGTCGTTGCGATTTCAGCATCACGCTGCAAGGCGACATCGCTTTTGCCTTTGGCAAAGCCAACATAGCGGGCAATGCTGGTGATCGTATAAAACACGATTACCAAGACCGCGTTGGACGCTGCAGTCGTATCGAATCCATTTCTGTTACCGGCCATACTGATCGCATTGGCTCGGTAGCAAATAATGCCTATTTATCAGAACAACGCGCAAAAGCGGCTGCAGCACTACTGGGTATTAATCTTAATTCCACGCAAGTCAGCATAGCGGGCATCGGCAGCACCCAGTCGATCACGTCTTGCCCGGAAAATCTTACTCGATCAGAATTAATTGCCTGCCTAGCCGACGACCGGCGCGCCACGATAGAAGTTCATGGCGAAGCAAGGTAACAGGAGAGCCGATTTTTAAAAAACCCGGCTTTCATGGCGCACCAGTATTCTTTATGGACAAAACCCAAGGGGGAGTTACGACGCTTTCCGGCTAGCCCGGGCTAATTGCTGGACTCGGAGCATAGTCGCCCGCTACTTGCCGTTATCAACCCCGGCAAAAAATCTGAATCAGGAGAGTCTGCGGTCGTCTATGTGGCGGCAATCCATATTGACCCTGTTCAGCAATTTGATTTCCCCCGCGAGCCGGACTGAGCACAGTTAATTACCGAGTCTGGAGCTGCCCATTCCGGGAGCGCCGCTACCAGAACAGGATCGCCGCACCTCAGCATTCCTTGCCCTGACACACCAAAATAATAGCGTCGCTATGTTGCAAATAAACGACACATTATTAGAATCATATTTTCACCTGATTGACGAGCAGCGTCATGCTGTCAACCTTGTGCCAAAATCATGCAAAATTGATTTAATAAGGGACGCGAATCTCTTAAGCGAAGCCCTTGCAGCCCGTGGTAGTATCCATTTTTTTTGATGTCGTAGCATTTGTTGCGCAGTTTGATCTGCGGATATCCCAACCGAGAGGAGAAACATGAATAAATTAGTAAAACTCGTCTTCGCTGCGTCCGCAGTCGTCGCCCTGTCTGCCCAAGCGCAGGAAAATATCCAAGCCAAAACGCCGACCAGCGCTTATGTTCAAGATGCTCGTGGCGTCATTGTTCGTGACCCGTTTGGCCTGTGCTGGCGCACCGGTTACTGGACCCCTGCAGATGCAGTTCCAGGCTGCGATGGTGAAATCGCCAAACCAGCAATGACCCCAGTTGCTGCTCCAGCACCAGCTCCTGCACCGGCCCCGGTAGTTGTTGTACCAGCGCCAGTTTCAGAAAAAGTCACCTTCGCTGCTGACGCCTTCTTTGACTTCGACAAATCAGTGTTGAAGCCAGACGGCAAAGCCAAGCTCGATGATCTTGCATCGAAACTGCAAGGCATGAATCTGGAAGTAATCATCGCTGTCGGTCATACTGACTCAGTTGGTACAGATGCCTACAACCAGAAACTGTCGGTTCGCCGCTCAGAAGCTGTCAAGGCGTATTTGGTTTCAAAAGGTATTGAAGCCAATCGCGTCTACACCGAAGGCAAGGGCGAAAAGCAACCTGTTGCAGACAACAAGTCAGCAGCTGGCCGCGCAAAAAATCGCCGCGTTGAAATCGAAGTTGTTGGTACACGTACCAAGTAATTTCAAACCGCAGCACCCAAAACCCGCCTAGGCGGTAATGCCGTTCAGTTAGCTCTGAACGGCATTTTTCGTTAACCGATCGCACGGAGTATCCGGAGACCAAAACCAAGTTCGTACGCTATCTCGTTCGGGTCTTGGAGAAGACGCTTAACTGTACGGTCTTGCACCTCGGCGGCGTTTTTTTATTGCGAAGGCAATTAATGCCCGCGCCGTGCGCTGGCAGCGCATTCCCGCTATCATTCAGGCCATGAACGCAGACCCTCAAGAACTCAAAAAATTTAGTGACCTCGCGCACCGCTGGTGGGATCCCACTTCCGAATTTCGCCCACTGCATCAAATTAATCCGTTGCGTCTGGAGTGGATCAATGCACGGATTCCCCTGGCCAACAAAACAGTGCTCGATATTGGTTGCGGAGGCGGTATTCTTGCCGAATCAATGGCACGTAAAGGTGCCACTGTCACAGGTATCGACCTGTCGGAAAAAGCCCTTAAAGTAGCGGATTTGCACAGCCTGGAAGCAGGCATTGAAATGCGCTATGAAATGATCTCGGCAGAGAACATGGCACAACGCGAACCGGCGTCATTCGATGTCGTGACCTGCATGGAAATGCTGGAACACGTTCCCGACCCCGAGGCAATCGTGCGCGCCTGCGCAACCTTGGTCAAACCGGGCGGCAAAGTGTTTTTTTCGACGCTCAATCGCAATCCAAAATCCTATCTGTTCGCCATTATCGGTGCCGAATACGTGTTGCGGTTGCTTCCCAAAGGAACGCACGATTACAGCAAATTCATCACGCCCTCCGAGCTGTCCCGCTATGCGCGTGTTGCTGACCTGAATGTCGATAGGCTCAAGGGGTTGACGTATAACCCTTTCCTCAAATCCTACAGCTTGAACGGCAATACCGATGTCAACTACATGGTGGCCTGCACTCGGCCAATAATGTAACTTCCCACTTTCGTTCACTGGAAAACCGACATGCTATTGGCGACACCTCGCGTCATCCTGTTTGATCTTGACGGCACGCTCGTGGACAGCGCGCCGGATCTGGCTGGCGCAATGAACCGGCTGCAACGAGAGCGCGGGCTCCCTCTAAGCCCTTATGATCTATTGCGACCCCATGCCTCTGCAGGTGCGCGTGGATTGATTTTTGCAGCGTTCGGAATACGCCCAGAGGACCATGACTACGAAGCCCTGCGCGTTGCATTTCTCGATATCTATGCAGCGAATATTGCTGAAAACAGCCATTTGTTTTCCGGTATCACCAACCTGCTAAATCACTTGCACCAGCGAGATATCGCCTGGGGAATTGTCACTAACAAAGCGGCGCGCTTTACTGACGCTCTGGTACCCCAACTTGCCTTGTCAGCCGCCGCCTGTGTCGTATCCGGGGATACGACACCACATGCAAAGCCACATCCGGCACCACTACTCGAAGCTGCCCGTCAAATTGGCGTCGCAGCCGAACAGTGCTGGTACGTCGGCGATGATTTACGGGACATCGAAGCCGGCCGCGCAGCGGGCATGGCAACCGTCTCGGTAGGCTGGGGTTATGGCAATCCGCACCACCCGATTGCTTGGGACGCGGACATGCATGCAACCACTCCAGCAGACTTGATGACCTTGATCACACCAGGAGCCTAACTTTCAGCATGCCCCGAGTGACCTGGTGCGTTATAATTCAATCTGCTTGGGGGCGACCTGGTTTCGACAGGGGTTGCAAAGCAGCGCAGGGCATACCGAGGGCTGGTCACCTCGTAAATACAACCAGAAAAAACATAACTGCAAACGATAACTCGTACGCACTAGCAGCTTAATTGCTGTCTAGCTCTACACCATCTCTTCCCTGGGGTGGGCTGGCAACAGTAGTAGAGTCATTCACAGGGAATCGCTCTGAATCGGGTCACTTGATTCAAGGCTAAATCCAAGGTGACTCGTCTTGCCACAGCGTGTGCGTCCGCGTTGGCCGGACTAAATCAAATGGCAGCACTAAGTATGTAGAACTGTCTGTAGAGTACTCTTGGACGCGGGTTCGATTCCCGCCGCCTCCACCAAGTACATTATTTCGTTTAAAGTAAAAGACTTACGGTAAATTAGAAATCACGATTTACCCCTTATCTTTACCCCCTCTCCGCAGACCCTCCTTGGGTCTGTTTTTGTTTCAGCGGTAGGTGGCCCCTGAAGAGTCCCTGGAAAGGGTCCTTCATGTTCCCCCTCGGGGTTGCATGTCGGGTTTCCTGGGATCTCTTCAGTTGCCATTGCTTAGATCCAACCGTTGAACGCATCCCTCGCTGTCGCTTGGGTTCCGTTGATCCAGAGCGTACCAAGTGCGAGCTATATCAGCGCCGCATCGACATCGCCCTGAGCTGCCTGGGCGGCGATCTGGTGGCTCAGTGGCACCCGGGTTCCCCCTGCTGGAAAATCTGCATGAAGGCGATTTTTGGATGAAACCAGAAAATTCTCTGTCTACCGATAGTTTAAAAGCCGGAGTCACATAGACGGTCGTTCATGTGACTCCAAAAAAAAAGAGCATCAAAACTGACCAACATTCAATCACATTGGCCGCCACATGGACTACGTCTCGTGAAGGATCACGAAGTGACGGTAAGAACAAGAGTCTGAAATTCTCGTGGATTTGGGCTTAGAACCCCGAGCTGGTGCGGGGCGTGCTGACCAAGGCGGCCGGGCGAGGCGCCGAGATCGTGCTGGCCACCGACCACGACGAGGCCGGGAAGAAGCTGATGGCCGAAGTGGCACGGCTGGCCCCGGAGGGGACAAGGTTATTTTCCCAGGAACCTTCCCATGGGAAGGACTGGAACGAGCAATTGTAGGAACACGAGTGCCGCCGAAGCCTGCAGGAGCGCGAACAGGCACAGGAAAAAGTGAAGCAGCGCAGTCATGATGTAGTGGTCAAGTAAATTAAGACATAGCGATAGGTTTTTTTACTGCCATGTTCCGCTCGAAGGCGGAGGGCGACAGGTTGCCCAGTACGGAATGCAATCTGGTGCAGTTGTAGAAGCCGACGATGTAGTCGGTGACGTCATTTTTTGCTTCCGCCTGGTTGGCATAAGTGCGCTGCCAGACCCGCTCCATTTTGAGGTTTAGGAAGAAGCGTTCTGCTACTGCGTTGTCCCAGCAATTCGCTCGGCGGCTCATGCTGCAAATGAAGCCCTGCTCGGTCAGAAGTGCCTGATATTGCTTGCTGGCGTATTGGCTGCCACGATCGCTGTGCACGATCAATCCCGGTGCCGGACGGCGCTGGGCAATGGCCATCTGGAGCGCCTCGCAGACCAGTTCGGCAGGCATGCTCGGTGCCATCGCCCAGCCCACCACTTTGCGCGAGAACAGGTCCAGCACCATCGCTAGATACAGCCAGCCAGTACCGGTTCGGATATAGGTAATGTCGGTCACGAAGGCGGTATTGGGCGTGGCCGGATTGAACTGCCGTGCCAGGATATTGTCGGCAATCGGCAGGGCGTGGTTGCTGTCAGTCGTATGGATAAACTTGCGCTTCCAGACTGGCTTGAGACCCGCCCGGCGCATCAGGCTGCGCGCCTTGTAGCGGCCAATATCGATGCCTTGTGCCGCCAGGGCGCTGACCAGGCGCCTGCTGCCGTAGCTTTGCTGGCTGGCGGTGAAAGCGGCCTTCAGGTGGACACCAACCTTACATAAAAGCGGTTTGGCAGGACGGGACTGTGCGCTGTAATAACCGGCACGGCTGACCGACAAAACCCGGCAACTTTGCTGGACGGGGATGGCCTGCTTTTGCAGTTGTGTAATCAGCGCGTAGCTCATTTCAATTCCCGGGCAAAGAAGGCCGAGGCCTTTTTTAAAATATCGACGTCGCCTCGCAATTGACGGTTTTCGTGTTCCAGTTGGCGGATGCGCTGCTGGTCAGCCGTCAACGGATTCCCGATGCCGCGCTGGCCGCTTTGCTCGGCATCATATTGTTTGATCCAGCGACGAATCGCGGTCTCACCGATATCCATGCTCTGACTGACCTGTGTGGTCGTCAGTCCCTGTTCCTTGATCATACGAACGACTTCCAGCTTCAGGCTGATGTCGAATTGCCGGCGTTGCTTTGTCATTGATTTTTCCTCTGGTGGTGGAGTTTCCCACCTATCGAGGTGTCTGCACAAATTAGACCACTACATGAAATGGATCGTTAAGGCATCAGACCTAAGAACAAAAAAGCCCGCATCAGCGGGCTTTTCATCACTCAAAAAGCTAGATTACGCTTCTTTTTTCCCTGATTTGCGGCGTGACATGAAGCCCATCAGGCCCAAGCCAGCGAGCAACATGGCATAGGTTTCTGGCTCAGGAACTGCTGAAACGGTCACAGCCCACTGGCCCGCATTGGCTAGAACGCTGCCATGTCCACCCGCTTTTCCAAAATAATCGAACTGGACGCCATCATAGAGCGTGTGTTGTGATTGAACGAAGAAGTTGCCGGGCGACGAAATACCTATATACCAGCCGTCTATGACACCAGCCGCATTCGTTCTAACGAAAAATCCGCTATCTGTGATGTTAGCGGTATTGGTAACGGAATCGCCCACGACGCTGCCCGTAAATGAGAACGAGACTGGAGCTACTCTTTGATATCCTAAATTCGGCCCCAGTGCCTCAGCAAAATCCAATACACCAGACAGGTGGTCAGATGTCGAATAAGGTGAGGTGGCGCTAGTTGAAAAATTATTACCAGTATAAGTGTAGGTCACATCGGCGCGCGCTGAACCAACGCTTAAGAATAGAAAAGCGAGTAGCGATACGCCTGTGCGATGAAAAGATGTCATTGTTGATCCCCTGTAGTTGAAAGAAATTGACCTTGTTTTAGTTGTCAATGTGAGGTTAAGTATTGATATTTTCACAATATCACGAACACATTGATTATTGCCAATAATTAGTGATTTATTTCCATCAGTCAACCGCTACAACTTTGTAGCACTCCCGGCCGTCCTCCCCCTCGCTTTCCTTTCCTCCCGTCGTTCGACATAAAGCCCATTCAACGAAATGGGCCTGTTAGCCCCAAATAGTCCAACTTTTGCGCCGCCCCCCCGATCGCGGCCGGCAACCAGGTGATATCCCAAGACCAGAGTTGGTTCGGTGCGGTCGCACAATGACTTGTCACAGTCCGGGTAACCGGCTTTTTCGACCTGCCCCGATGATGCTGCTGGGAGGCCGCTTTCAAGGTTCGGTAAAGCGTCGATTCGGACGCGATGTATTCGCCCCGGTCTGCCAGGGCCGGCACAATCTGGCCCGGTGGCAAGCTGGCAAATTCGCTGCTGTTGGCCACCGCCAGCAGCGCTTCGCGTTCCTCGTCGCTGAGCTTGTTCGATGGGGCACAGCGACGTGCCGTTCGACGCCGGTCATGGCTATGAGCACCGCCTTCGCGTATCCAGCGTTGCAGAGTCCGGATGCTGATCGTCGCCTCGGTGCACGCCAGCGCACGACGCGCGCCATCGCGTTCGGCATCGGCCACTAGCGACACAATTAACTGGCGATCTGGTGTGCTGATCAGTCGTCCGCCTGATCGCCCCAGATCGCCTGCAACTTTTTTCGTAGCAGTAGCAGCGCGGCCGCTTCGGCCAGCGCTTTCTCCTTGCGATGCAGTTCTTTCTCCAACTGTTTGATGCGCAATCGATCGCTCTTGCTTTGGGTGGCGTGCTCACGCCCGCGTTCCACCGATCTCGCGTTAGCCTGCTGGCAGACTTGCCGCCACGCCGCAATCTGTTCCACGAACAATCCTTTGCGACGGCAGTATTCGGCAAGGTCGGTTTCGTTCAAGGCCGCTGTTTCCAGTACCACCGCAAACTTGTCTTCAGAGGACCAATCCTCCGTAAGCGCCTCACGAGCCTTTCAATTACCCACAAATTACTTGTAAACCCTCAGCAGTTCTGTTAACTTTTTTTCATGAGGAATTCGATCGCAATCAGATGACGACGAGGGAGATGCCAAGCGCTCCCGGGTCTCGTCGCCTGGTGTCCCATGAGCAGGAGCAGACATGGATGGACAAAGAAAATGCCGCCTGTAATTTCCGGGACGAGCGCCTCAAGAAGCGTTTTCGGCTATTGCTTGAGCAGCTCTGGACAAATATGGGGCAGACCATTCTGTTTGCCTGTCAGGATTGGGCAAATACGAAAGCAGCCTACCGATTTTTTGCCAACGATAAGGTCAGCGAACAAGACATTTTGGGTGGGCATTTTCAGGCGACGAGTGAACGCTTCGCCGATTCAGACGGGCCAATACTGATCCTTCAAGACACAACGACGTTTTCCTATCAGCGGGAGCACCCGGAACGCATCGGATTCACTGGAAAAAGTGGTACGCGCAAAGTCGATGGGCGCAACAGGCCGTTGACTCAATGCGGCATTCTCATGCATTCGAGCCTGGCCATCACTACGGAGGGCGTGCCTCTTGGCCTTGCAGCGATCAAGTTCTGGACCCGCAGAAAATTCAAAGGCTGTAACGCACTCAAGAAAAAAATCAATCCGACGCGGGTACCGATAGAGGAGAAGGAAAGCTATCGCTGGCTAGAAAACTTGAAGCAATCGACGGCACTTTTCGGTGATCCGCAGCGTTGCGTTCACATCGGTGACCGTGAGAGCGACATCTATGAACTGTTCTGTACTGCACAAGATGTCGGTACGCATTTCCTTGTCCGCACATGCGTCGATCGTTTGGCCGGCGATGGCGCTCACACGGTCGCCGACGAGATGGAGGAGGTACGGTTGAAAGGACTGCACCGTGTTCAGACTTCAGATCAAAAAGGAAACGTCGTCGATGTCGTTCTGGAGATTCGCTATCGCCGTATCAAAGTCCGGCCCCCCATTGGCAAGCAGAGCCGGTATCCCGCTCTTTCCTTGACGGTCATCCACGCGCGTGAACGCGGTGCGCCAGCCAATCGGAAGCCTATCGAGTGGAAGCTCATCACCGATTTGTCAGTCACTTCCCGGCGCGAAGCGATTGAAAAACTCGACTGGTATGCCCTGCGCTGGAAAATCGAGACGTTTCATAAAATTCTGAAGTCCGGATGCCGAGCCGAAGAGTCCCGATTACGCACAGCGGATCGACTCGCCAACCTGATCTCCGTTTTTTGCATCATTAGTTGGCGACTGTTCTGGCTCACCATGATTAACCGGACATGCCCCGATGCCAAGCCAACAGTAGCACTGACCAATGTCGAAATTGAACTGCTCAACTGTTTGGTAAAAGACAGTAAGCGGGCCCGTAAGCTGCCACCACTGTCGCGCTATCTTGAAAAAATTGCCCAACTGGGCGGTTATCTCGCAAGGGCCAATGATTCACCGCCAGGGAATATTGTTATGTGGCGAGGCATGCGTCGGCTGGCAGATATGCAATTCGGTTTTAATCTTGCCTCAGAAAGATATGGGTAATTGAAAGCCTGATGAGGCGCTTACAATCCTCCGCGTTCTTTCCATCACCTAGCACCGGAATTCCCTGCACTTTTAACTGTCGTCGCCAAGTATAAAGCGTCTGTTCCGTGATCCCGTTTTCTCTTGCCAGGGCTGCCACCGAACGATTTTCCGGCGGCATCATGCGCCGCAAGATCGCGTCTTTCCGTTCTGCTGAATAGGCGTTCACTGCTTGTCTTTGCTCCGCCCCCGCATGGTTATTAATAAATCAGGTGACGCGACAGGTATCGTGACATAGGGGGCTACTGCATTTCAATCACTATTCGATTGATTTTTCGGGAACCGAATAAGAAGCGAAATCAAAGGCCCTGACCAAAAAAATCTATAGGGCGAAAGATCGCTTCTGGGTTAACCTTGGTAGCACATTGGACCAAAAAAATGGTACATCCAGGTGCTACATTTATGGTGGAAAAGCCTTTATCACCGAACCTATTTAATCTGTAAGACATTGAATTAAAAGCGGATTTTTTGAATTTCGCCATCTCGGATGTGATTCCCGCCGCCTCCACCAAGAATTCGTTTTACGATGTTTCAAGATGTTCAAAAAGCCGCACTTCTCCTTGTGAGAATGCGGCTTTTTTGTTTCCTGGCATTCCAAAGAATGCATTGAACCGGCTACCACGTTGCCAGACGGTCGACAGCAAACGTATCTACCTGCCGGTAAGAACTCGTTCCCACGCAGAATTTTATTGCCAACCGTTAATAAAATTAGTTTTTTTAATATATTCTTAATACCTTCTGGCTAATCTTTTCCACACCGGATGCATTCAGCACCGGCTAAGAAAACTTGAGGGATCATTCATGAACACTATTCGTCCGACTCTCCATTGGCCACTGCTGGCCTTGGCTGCTACCGCTGTTCTGACGGGTTGCGGTGGAGGTGGCTCCGCTTCTGTTACCCCACCAACTACTCCGACGACTCAGACATCCGCCGGTACCTCCGTCTACGTCGGGCCCATAGGCGGCTTTGGTTCTGTGATCGTCAATGGCATGCGCTTTTCATCGGTCGGTGCGACGCTGGTCGATGATGACGCCAGCACGGTCAACTTGGACCAACTCAAGCTCGGAATGACGGTGCGTGTTACCGGCAATACCGACGACACAAGCCAA
Organism: Actimicrobium sp. CCI2.3; assembly: GCF_035019065.1. Classification (NCBI taxonomy): domain Bacteria; kingdom Pseudomonadati; phylum Pseudomonadota; class Betaproteobacteria; order Burkholderiales; family Oxalobacteraceae; genus Actimicrobium; species Actimicrobium sp. CCI2.3. The sequence goes on from NZ_JASJWR010000028.1 coordinate 67,264, forward strand.
ACAGGTACCGCAAGCCGACTCGAACTGGTCCACGGAACGCGTGGCAGGCTCAGCTCTATCAACGTCAATGCCGGCACCCTCACCTTACTCGGACAGAGCATCGTGACCAGTACGTCCACCAGCTATCAAGGCGTAAGCGGACTAGCAGCACTCACGGTTGGACAAGCGGTTGAAATTTACGGCGCGCTTCAAGCCGATGGCAGTCTGCTGGCGACCTTGATCGAAGCCAAGGCCACGCTGACCTCGGTGAACCTGACCGGTCGCGTGTCGACACTGAGCACAACGACATTTCAGGTGGGATCCCTCACCGTGGACTTCAGCAAGGCAACAGTCAATGGTGTACTGACCGATGGCAAGCGCGTCAAGGTCCGCGCGACTTCAGGCCCAGTGGGAAATGTCCTGACTGCCAGCTCCGTGCAAGTCTTCGAGAACAGCACGGTATTCGGTAGTACGGTCACCAGCGGCGTGCGCCTCAAACTCAAAGGCGTCGCCGACGTGAGTCCCGTCAATGGATTGCTCACGGTGTCTGGCACGCAAGTCAACATAGCGAAAGCAATCATCAAGGGACCCAACACTAACGTGATCGCCGGCCAGTTTCTCGAAGTAAAAGGCGACTGGGATGGCAGCATTCTTCAAGCCAGTGAAGTCGAACAAGAGGGCTATCGGGAAAGCCAGATCGGTGGTCGCAACGAACTGTACGGCACTGTCAGCAGCATCACCGGCAGCATCGCCGTGATTGATGGCGTCACGGTTGACCTGAGTGCAGCAGTGTTCCAGCATGGCAGCCTCCAATTAGTCACCGTGGGCAGTTACGTTGAAATCAAGGGAAACATGAGCGGCAATGCACTAATGGCAACCAGGATCGAACTCAAAACCAACAGCACCGCCAAGGACGTTGTCTACGAACAATCCGGCGTGATCCAGGGCTTTACGTCGGTCGCCGGCTTCAAACTCAACGGATTGCAAATAGATGCTTCACAAGCCCTCTTTGAACACGGTGCCGCAACCGGACTGGCCAACGGGATCTATATCGAAATCAAGGGCGCGCAAAACAGTAGTGGCGTGTTCGTCGCCACCAAAGTAGAAATCAAGACTGCCTCATCTAGCTAAACGCACGTCGCTATTTACCTACCTCAAGGCCAACGGCTACAGGGGTCTCAAGATTGGTTGGCGGTCCGGCAACGGGTCGCCATCTTTACGCAGTGGCACAGCCACCAACACCGGCGCAGGTCGATCCGATTTGTCACACCGGCATCATGCAAACGTTCCGCTTCCTTATTTCCGCCGTTAGCCGCTATTCACTGTGAAAAACGGTGTTTAGCCCGCGGTCTCAAATCGTCGATTCAATTTGCCACCCGATCTTCGAATTCACGGCAACGCGACACGACGAAACCCGTGCTGATTGCGACAGCTAATTCGCGAATCAAAAGAGCGACATACTGGCGAAAACTCGCAACGAGCAATCGCTGCTCAACACAAAATCAAATCGAAAAACCATGGTGAACAACTTCGAGAGAAAACCTTCTGATAACCTTGGTATCGGTTATCAAATAACCAACTATTCAGGAACCATGAGCTGCATAAAAAGGATTGCGATTGCTGCTATTACTGCCCTCGCTGCTGTTTCTCTGCAGGCTTATGCAGATGAACCGCTCGTTGGCGGACCCAAAGATGAGCCAGAACCAGGCTCATCCATTGTTTTCAAACAGGCTATCCAGCCGTCAGCCTGGTGCCCTGAACAACGCATGCTGGTGCTGGATATTGACCATCCAGACGATGTGACGCTGGAGCCGATTCGGCACGGTGTATTTGCGATTTATGTGGACAATATTTTTCTGAATCAACGACTTTTCAGAGTAACGAAGCGTCGGATTAGTGTGTGCCTCCCGCGAATGGGCGCGCCAGTCATACTGATTTACGGTGCCGATTCCCAAGGACTCCCGGTGGAGTTCAGCAGCAGCGTGAATTAGTCATTAAGGGTGCCTCGTAGCGGTTTTTCGTTATCCCCTCAGGAAATTCACAATGCGAGCGTATTCCTCTTTTATTTCGTCCTTGCTTGTTTGTACGGCCTTACTCTCCGGATGCGGCGGCCACGACCGTTCCGACTCTTCAACAGGAGAATCCCCACCAGCAGCGTCTTCTCAAGACACCGTAGTAACTTCCTTGGCAGCAGATGAAAAAGAAGTTGAAGCGTGTAGTGGTCTAATAAAATCGGACACCTCAATGGGAGCACACTCCCGCTAACTGAGGAAATTACATGACTAAAAAACACTTCGACATCGAGC
>NZ_JASJWR010000029.1:0-67400 GCF_035019065.1 Actimicrobium sp. CCI2.3
GCGGTGCAATGCCCTTCGGTTATTGCACCCTACGCAAAAAGACCGCCAATCCGACAATAAAATTACCGCCAATCCGATGCCAAAATGACCGCCAACCCGACACATCGTAGGGTGCAATAACCGCAGGGCATTGCACCAACGACCAAACGAAGCGACGCATTTTTTCTTAGTCGGCCATTTTCGCCGCCCGCTGCTGCACGTCTCCCAGATTGCCACTGACAGCTGCCGTCAAGCGTGTTCCGAAGATCGGATCGGCCTTGTAGAAATGCGTCAGCATGATCTGCTTGATCTCGCTGTTACTCACTTTGCCCAAGTCCGACGCGAGGTTGCCGATCAGGTTGGTTTGCTGCTGGCTGTTCAGTCCACGGAAAAACGCGCCGGCCTGCGTGAAGTTATCTGTCTTCTTGATGGCAGCCTGGATGGTCGTACCCGTCAACGGTGTTTCGACATACTTGTAGTCCGGGTTGTCATTGGCCGTGCCGGCCTGACGGGACGGCTGGTAATTGACTTCACCGGAGCGTCCGCCCCGATTCCCCTGGCCATCCGAGTTGCCGTTGCTGACTTTGACCAGCGGGGCATTGATCGGCAAGGTTTTGCTGTTGGCACTAAGACGATGGTGTTGCGTATCGGCGTACGAGAACAAGCGTCCTTGCAGCATCTTGTCTTCCGACGGTTCGATGCCAGGCACCAGATTCGAGGGTGCAAAAGCGGCCGATTCGGTGGTTTCAAAAAAGTTGTCTGGCATCTTGTTCAGGGTCATTGTCCCCAGCAAGGTTTCGGGCAGGCCGGGCCATATCTTGGTGGCATCAAGCGGGTTGTAGGCGTACTTGTCGAGGTCCGCTGGCAGCATCGTTTGAACATACAAATCCCACTTTGGCAGGTCGCCTTTGCGGATCGCGCCGTACAGGTCCGTGGTCAGGTTGTTGAAGTCCTCGCCTTGCACACGCGCTGCCTCGGTACGAGTCAGGTTCTGTTCGCCTTGCCGGCTCTTCCAGTGGAATTTCACATAGGTCACGACACCGGCCTGATTGACCATCTTGAATGCATGCACGCCGTGGCCATCCATTTTCCGGTAGGACGCCGGAATACCCATGTCCGAGTACAGACGGGTCAGCTGGCTGGTGCTTTCCGGCACATGGCTGAAGAAATCAAAGAAGCGATTCGGGTCCTGCACATTGGTCACCGGGGAGGGTTTGAGAGCGTGAATCATGTCCGGAAACTTGATCGCATCACGGATAAAAAAGATCGGCAGATGGATACCGGCCAGATCCCAGTTACCTTCCTGGGTGTAAAACTTGGTGGCGAATCCACGCGGATCGCGCAAGGTTTCGGGCGAGCCTTTCGGATGGATCACTGTCGAGAAACGCACGAAGACCGGCGTCTTCTTGCCGGCGGCCGAAAACACATCAGCACGCGTCAACGCCGATGCATTGCCGGACGAAACAAACTCGCCGAACGCACCGGTGCCGCGCGCATGCACCACGCGCTCCGGAATCCGCTCGCGGTCAAAGCGCTGAAGTTTTTCTATCAGGTGGGAATCTTGCAGTAACGAAGGACCGTTCGGTCCGGCAGTTTGCGAATTCTGGTTGTCGCCGACAGGCGATCCGTTGTCGCGGGTCATGGTCTGGGCCTGGGCGCTACTGGCCAGTAAAGAGATGAGGCCAAGAACGGCTAGCCGGGATGCGGACAAGCGGGGGGATGCAAACATCATGTGACTCCAGGTGAACTGCGCAATGCTGCGCGATGGAATCTTTATAGCCTCATAGGGGGAAACTATATATTTGCAATTAGTGATTGGGTTTAAAGATTATGGCTATGAGTGGCAATCGGCGAGTAACTTTTGCGGTCACTGTTGCGTAAAAAGAAGTGTCTCGGGGCAGGCACGATACCGCCGGGTCGCCAGAAATGGCTACGCTACGATGCTTCAGGTGCCGCTTTTTTTATGCTCCATCGTCATTGGCATGACGGTGAGGCACGCGGTGCAATGCCCTTCGGTTATTGCACCCTACGCAAAAAGACCGCCAATCCGACAATAAAATTACCGCCAATCCGACACATCGTAGGGTGCAATAACCGCAGGGCATTGCACCGACGATCAAACGAAGCGCCGCATTCGCCAAGACATCATGCATCGCATTTTTTCACGATCCATCGCCGTCGGCATGACGGTGAGGCGCGCGGTGCAATGCCCTGCGGTTATTGCACCCTACGACCGAGCGTTTTTCAGATTCGCGAGCACAAATTTGCAACCGTTGTGAGGTCAGCCCTGCACGCCAAACTGCAACGCAGCCAGACTCGCATACAAGCCATCGAGTGCGACCAGTTCGGCATGCGTGCCCATCTCGACTATTTGTCCGTGTTCAAGCACGACGATGCGGTCGGCCCGTTTGACGGTGGCCAGTCGATGTGCAATCACGACCGTGGTACGCCCGACCATCGCGGCTTCAAGAGCGCTTTGGACCAGCCGTTCGGATTCGGCATCGAGTGCGCTGGTGGCTTCGTCGAGCAATAGCAGCGGCGGATTTTTCAGCATCGCGCGGGCAATCGCGATGCGTTGGCGCTGACCGCCTGACAGACGCACGCCGCGTTCGCCGAGGAAGGATTGATAGCCTTCCGGCAGGCTCTCGATGAACTCATGTGCGGCCGCCATCTTGGCAGCGGCAATGACCTCGTCATCACTGGCACCGGCACGGCCGTAGCGGATGTTTTCCATCGCGTTGGCCGAGAACACCACCGTGTCTTGCGGCACGATGCCGATGGCGCCGCGCAAGGTATGCAGATCGAGTTCGGTAATGTCGACGCCATCAAGCAGGACGCTGCCTTGTTGCGGATCGTACAGACGCAGCAGCATCTGGAACAGCGTGGTCTTGCCTGCACCGGACGGACCAACGATAGCCACTGTTTCACCGGCCGGGATCGTCAGCGACAAGTGCGACAGCGCGGGGCTGTCCGGGCGCGACGGATAATGGAACGTGATGTCGCTCAAGGTCAGCGTGGCACCGCCTGCACTTTGTGGCGGCAAGGGTTTCGGATGCGCGGGCGACTGGATCGGGGACTCTTCGGCCAGCAATTCAAGCAAACGTTCGGTCGCACCAGCGGCGCGTTGCGCCTCGCCCAGCACTTCGGATAACGCTCCGATCGATCCGGCGACGATGGCCGCATACAGGATGAACTGGCCGAGCGAGCCGCCGGTCATCGTGCCCTGAATGACCGCATGGGCACCCAGCCACAGCACGAACACGATCGCGCCAAACACCAGCAGGATGGCGATCATTGTCAGCAGCGAGCGGGCGCGAATGCGCCGCATCGCGGTCACGAAAGCGTTTTCAACCAGGCTGGTGAAGCGGCTGGATTCGATTTTTTCATGCGTGAAGGCTTGCACGGTCGGCATCGCATTGAGGATTTCGCCCGCCATCGCCGAGGCGTCGGCAATGCGGTCCTGCGTATCGCGTGAGAGCTTGCGTACACGCCGGCCAAAGATCACGATCGGCGCGACCACCAGAATCAGCGCGCCGAAAATGATGGCGGTCAGTTTCACGCTGGTGATGAACAGCATCACCATGCCGCCGATAAACAGCAGCACGTTGCGCAAGGCCATCGAGATGCTGGTGCCGACGACCGACTGGATCAGCGTGGTGTCGGTGGTCAGGCGCGAGAGCACTTCGCCGCTCTGGGTGGTCTCGAAAAATTGCGGGCTTTGCGTCACGACATGCGCATAAACGGCGCTGCGGATGTCGGCCGTCACGCGTTCGCCCAGCCACGACACCATGTAAAAACGCGCCGCTGTCGCGATGGCCAGCACGCTGGCGACACCGAACAGCGCCAGAAAATACAGGTCGATATGATCGGCACTCTTGGTGCCGTTGCCGCCAAAACCGAGATCGATCATCTGCTTGAACGCATACGGCACCGCCAGCGTGGCGCAGGCAGCGACCAGCAATGCGACACCGGCCAGCAGGAACTGGCGCAAATAAGGTTTCAGGAAAGGCAGCAGTTCGGCCAGCGTAGCGAGGCTGGCTTTTTTGGCAGCGGGTGCGATGGTCGCGGAATCGGTGGCGTTCGTGGTGGTCGTGGTCATAGTTTCAAAGGTTTTACGTAGCCGGTCATTTCCAGGTAACCGCGGCCTGCGGGTTGTCCTGCGCGCAGGATCGTCACACCACCTTCCCAATACACCGAACCGGTCGACAGGCGCGAATCAAGTTCCTGATCATCTTGCAGCGGAATCAGTTGCCAGATCGTGTCACCGGTCGTGATCCGTGTCGCCACTGGGTACGATGCGTTGGTACGCGGTGATCGCCACTGGCGATCCGGCGCGAAGTGTACTTGGTCCGGTGCGAATTGCGTGACGACGCCGGATTTATCGCGCAATGCCGCATGGGCCCAGAGTTTATCACCCTGCTTGTTGCGAATCTGAAAAGCCATCAGCGCCGCGCCATCGTCGAGGTTGGCACCAAGCCAGTCCCAGCCACTGGCATCGGCATCAAGCACGCTGGTCGACCATTCATGATCGAGCCATGCGGTGCCGGTGATGGCCACCGGCGATCCGTTGCGCGACAGTTGGCCGCTGACCTGCAATTGCGGCTGGCTGTAGTAATAGCTGGCCTGTTCGATGCGCGGTCCCTTGCGCGAATAGCCACCTTCGCCTTGGACTAGTGGCGGCTGGGTCGGCACCAGCGACAGCTTGAGTGTGAAGTCGCGCGCGCTGATGCTGGCTTCGTAACTGCCGTCGGCGTGCCGCAGCAAATGCCAGTCATCGAGCAGGATGTCGGTGTTGCCCTCGCGTGCGTAGGCCAGCCCGAGCCCGGCGCGTGCCGTGCGCTGATCGTGCACCAGTTTGCCCACCGCGGGATCGGACAACGCCGCATGCGCGATGATCAGTTGCGAGGGTGCGAACGCACTCGGATTGGCGCGGTCATGGTCGGTGGCCGAGCGGAAGAAGGTGATCTGGAAGCCGAGCGGCTTTTTATCCGGTGTCTCGATCCAGCCGGTGGCGTACCACCATTCGGTAAGGAAGTCCGGATGCGATCCGAAGTCGGCCGGGAATTGCAGCGGCACGTTGGGCTTGACGGTGGAGAACACCGGCGCGGCCGCGTGGCTCCAGCCACAGAAGGCGAGCAGGACAAGGAGCCAGCGCATCACCAGTCCTCCCGCACGGCGCGAATGGCGTCACCGGCCACCGCGCGCGAACCGGCGAAGACGGCCGTCGCGGCCGACGAGACCAGCAGCAAACTGGCCACCGACACCAGCATGATCCAGGGCATGTGCAATTGCATACTCCAGTGAAAAGATTGCGGATTGACGATAAAGATCAGCACCAGGCTGATGACCCAGCCGAGCACGAATCCGACGGCGATGCCGACGCCGGTCAGCAGTCCGCCTTCGATCCCCAGCACCAGCAGGATCTGGCGGCGCGTAACACCGACATGGCGCAACATGCCGAACTCCTTGGCGCGCGCCAGCGTCTGTGCCGAAAACGTCGCTGCCACGCCGAACAGCCCGATGACGATGGCGACGACTTCCAGCAAATACGTGACGGCGAAACTGCGGTCGAAAATTTTCAGGCTGAGGGCGCGGATTTCGCCGGGGTCGGAAAATTCGAGGGCGCTGCCGAAGGGCAGTGCGCGCACGTCGCGAATCACCGCATCCGTCTTCACGCCGGGCTTGAAAAACAGCGCCGCGTCGCTGACATCGCGGTCACCTGTAAGGCGCTGGTAATCGGCCAGCCGGATCTGCACGGCACCCGACTGACGCGCGTAATCGCGCCAGACACCGACCACCTTGAACGGTGGCGCGTTGGCACCGAGCGGCAGCATCACTTGCTGGCCGACCCGATAACCGTACAAGTCGAGCATCGCTTCCGAAGCCCACAGCGGCAGCACGCCGGGAGGCAGTTGCGTCGCGTCGATGACATCGTCGGTCAGCGGCAAGGTGCGTTCCGGTGCAGCGGCATCGATAGGGCGTGCCAGCAAAACCACGGCCGGACGCGTGGGCTCCAGCGTCAGCGGCAGCGTGCGTAAAAATTCAGCACGCTGCACGCCCGGTAGCGCGCTGAGCAAACGCTGTTCGGCGGGCTTGAGTGCGCCGGTGTCGCCACTTGATGCAGAGCGCACATACAGATTGGCCGACAATAATTGCACCAGCCAGTCATCGACCGAGACCCGAAAACTCGACACCATGATGGCCATCGCCACCATCAGGCTAAAGCTCGACAGCACGCCGCCCAATGCAATCGAGGCCTGGTTTGGCGCATTGGCCAGACGCGCCAGCGCCAGCATCGTGACGGGCTGTTGTTGTCCGTGCCGGCTCAGCGCCGCAAACACCAGCGCCGCGCAACGTGGCATCAGCGCGATTCCGCCGACCAGCAGCAAGGCCACTGCCAGATACCCGAACAGCGGCAATTCAAATACCGGCGGAAAAGTCGTCAACAGCGCCGCCAGCAGCAGGCATGCCAGCGCCGGCCACGGTGTCGACAGGCGCGCCAGCGCCACATCTTCGCTGCCGGACTTGAGTGCCGGTGCCGGTTGCGCGCGTGCTGCTTCGAGCGCCGGTGCCAGACTGCCGAGCAGTGCAATGCCGGTGCCAAGCACAAAGAAAATAATCGCTGTGACCCAATTTAATTGCACACTCGGCCGGATGCCGGGGAAGTAGCCACCCCCGAGATCGCCACCAAAAAACTGCAGTGCCAGCGCTGCCAGGACGTAGCCGCCGACCAGTCCGACCAGCGATCCGAGCGCGCCCAGCAAACCGCCTTCGAGCAGCACTTGTCGCAGCAGCAGACCGCGGGTCAGGCCGATCACGCGCAGCAGCGCGAATTGCGCGCGCCGTCTCAGCACCGACAAAGCCTGCGTCGAAAATACGAGGAAGGCACCGGTGAACAACGCTACCAGCGCCAGCACATTCAGATTGACCCGGTAAGCGCGTGACATGTTGGCGCTGCGCGCTTGCTGGTCGGCGCTCTCGGTTACCAGCAGCGCCGGGAAGTCGGCCGACAGCTTGCTGCGAAAGGTCGCACGCGTGACGCCGGTCGCGAGCTTGAGATCGATGCGCGACAACTTGCCGAGCCGCTCGAAGCGCCACTGTGCCGCCGCGATATCCATCACAGCAATGCGCTGGCCGGGTCGTGCCCGGACAATGCCGCCGGCCACGCGCAGGTCGACCAGTGCCGTGCCATTTTGCAGTTGCAGCTTGTCGCCAACCTTGACCTTGAGCCAATCCTGCGCCGCCGGCGACAGGAAGATCGCGTCATCGGCCAGCGTGTCGAACGGATGGTCTGCGGAGGGCACGCCGAGCAGGTCCGGGGCGAGGGCGGAGGCGCGGAACATATCGATGCCGAGGATTTTCAGCGCACCGCGCTGACCCGAAGTCTTGTCTGGAAGCGTCGCATCGATTTCCAGCACCGGATTGGCCAGCACGACACCGTCACGGTGTACCAGTTGCGGATAGACTTTTTCATCGAACAGCGGTTGCGCGCCGCGCACCTGCAGATCCGATTGACCCGTCAGGCTGCGCGCTGCCGCCGAAAATTCATTGAAGGCCGCGCCATTGATGAGGTCGATGGCGAAGCCAAGCCCGACCCCCAGCGCAATGGCCGCAATTGCTGCCAGTGCGCGCCACGGATGAGCGCGCCACTCTCCAAATACCAGCCAGCGCGTCAGCAGCGCGATCATGCTGCAGCAGTGACGGGTAACGGATGCAGGCCGGCGCTGGTCAGGATCAGCGTGCGGTCGGCGGTGGCCGCCGCCGCCAGCGAATGCGTCACCATGATGGCCGAGGCACCGTTGGCCTTGATCTCGCTGCGCAGCAAATGCAGCACGTCCGCAGCGGTGTCGGGGTCGAGGTTGCCGGTCGGTTCATCGGCCAGGATGAGCGTGGGGCGATGCACCAGCGCACGCGCAATGGCGACGCGCTGCATTTCGCCGCCTGACAGTTGACGCGGAAAATCATTGCCGCGACCAGCCAGACCAACCTTGTCGAGCATCTCGGTAGCGCGCGCGAGCGAGCTGCCGTTCAACAGCAGCGGCAAGCCAACATTTTGCGCCAGCGTCAGATGCGGCAACACGTGGAAGGCCTGAAAAATGAAGCCGAGTTTTTCACGTCGCAGACGGGTCGCGTCATCGTCACTCAAGCCCGAGATCGGCACGCCATCGATGAGCACGCTGCCACTGTCGGGCATGTCGAGTCCGGCGATCAGGTTCAGCAGCGTCGATTTGCCGACGCCGGATTCGCCCATGATCGCGATGTATTCGCCCGGTTGCAGCACGAAGTCCAGTTGCGCCAGCACGACGCGGCCATTGCCGTAGGCTTTGCGCACCGCGCGGCATTGCAGTGCGGGGTGGGTCGCGGGGAGGCTCACTTCCATCCGATCACCCAGACGGCGGCATCTTCGAGGTCGCGCCATGCAATGGTTTCAGTGCGTTGGGAATGGACAGCTTGCAAGTCGACGTGGGTCATTGGCGAACCATCCTCGGGAATGATCACACGCGAAACCAGAAAATGTTTTTCGCGATTGATCGGTGTCAAGGCAGTCCACTTTGAAAGAAGCAGTTTTTTGGGCGAGATCGGCATGCGGTGATTTATTGGTGGTTAGGCTAAACTCTCGCCAGTTTAGTGTGGATTGCAAAATAAGGTTGCTGCCCCCGGTGGCACCGCATTCGGCGACAGCCTAGTCAATATTTTCGTCAGGGAACATCATGGATCGCCGTACCTTTCTCAAAACTACTGCCATTGCTTCTGCTGTGTCCGTCGTGCCATTCGGTCGGGCTGCGTTTGCCACCGAAGGTCCGTGGCGCACGTTCGACGTGACGACCCGCGTCGAACTTAACAGCACCGGTGCGGCGAGCATCTGGTTGCCTATCCCGACCGTCAATACCGATTACCAGAAGGTCATGGAAACTACTTTCAAGACCGACGGTGGCAAAGCCCAGATCGTGCAAGACACGACTTATGGTGCCGGCATCCTGGTGGCCGAATTCACTGGCAGCGACAAGCCGGTCGTTGAAGTCACCACCCGCATCATGACGCGTGACCGCCTTGTCGATCTGAACGCCGCACCGAATAACGAACAACTTGATCCCGCCGAACGCAAGCTGGCGCTGGCACCGACCGACCTGCTGCCAACCGACGGCATCGTGCTCAAGACGGCCAAAGAGATTACCAAGGGTGCGAAGACGGACGTCGCCAAGTCACAAGCCATTTATGACTGGATCGTCGACAACACCCGTCGCGATGCCAAGGTGCGCGGTTGTGGTGTCGGCGATATCAAGTCCATGCTCGAATCGAACAACCTCGGCGGCAAGTGTGGCGACCTCAATGCGTTATTCGTCGGCCTGGCCCGTTCGGTCGGCGTGCCGGCACGTGATGTCTACGGCGTACGAGTAGCGGATTCGAAGCTCGGCTACAAGTCGCTCGGTAAAGCCGGTGACATCACCAAAGCCCAGCATTGCCGCGCTGAAGTGTATCTGGCCGGTTACGGCTGGGTGCCGGTCGATCCGGCCGACGTGCGCAAGGTCGTGCTTGAAGAAGACGGCGGCTTGCCACTGACCGACGCGAAGGTCGAGGCAGCCCGCAAGCGGTTGTTCGGTTCGTGGGAAATGAACTGGATGGCCTACAACTACGCGCATGACGTGCAACTGCCGGGCGACAAAAAAGGCAAGATCGGCTTCTTCATGTATCCGAACGCGATGATCATCGAAGACGGCAACGCCACGCGCGTGGACAGCCTCGATCCCGACAATTTCAAGTACAAGATCACCTCGCTTGAAATCACGGGCTGACCGGTTTTGATGCGCGCTTTGCTCCAAGTTTCGTTCCGGGTTTCGCTCCACATGTTGCTGTTGGCGGCGACGACCTTGCTGGCTCTGGCTGCGACACCGGCAGTACAGGCGCAGGCAGCCTGGGTGGCGTTTTCCGGCCAGGGCCAGCCGCCGATGCCGATGCTGCTCAACGATCTCGATGGCAAGCCGGTCGATCTCGCGAGTTTCAAGGGTCAGGTGGTACTGGTCAATTTCTGGGCCACCTGGTGCGAAGGCTGCCGGGCCGAAATTCCGGCGCTCAACCGCTTGCAGCAACGCTTCAAGCCGCCGAAGCTGCAGATCCTTGGCGTCAACATTGGCGAAGGCAAGGCGCGCATCGGTCAGTTCACGCAGCGCATTCCGATCCAGTACACCATCTTGCGTGATGCCGATTCGGTAGCCATGAAAGCCTGGCGCGTGCGCATCATGCCGTCCACCTTCCTTATCGACAAGCAAGGCCGGCTGCGTTACGAGCTGGTCGGTGAAGCCGACTGGGACGATCCCACCATTCAGGCACCTGTCCTCGACCTCTTGAAATAGGAGACTGACCTTGGCCCAATTCATTCAGCGTTTTCACGCCGACAAATCCGCCATTCGTGACGAACTGCTAATCGGCTTGCAAGCGCCGCAAGCCAGCACGTCGCCCAAATACCTGTACGACGCATTGGGCTCGAAATTATTCGAGGCTATTTGCGAACTGCCCGAGTACTATCCGACTCGCACCGAAGCGGCAATCTTCGACGCGCATGCCGATGAGATCGCTGCCTCGGTCGGGCGCGGCCGCACGCTGGTCGACCTCGGTGCCGGCAATTGTGCCAAGGCAGGGCGGCTATTTCCGGTGCTGCAACCAGCGCATTACGTACCGATCGATATCTCAGTCGACTTCCTGCGTGATTCGGTCGACACCTTGCAGCAGCGTTTTCCCGAGATGGAAATCACCGCGCTCGGCGTCGATTTTTCAGCGCCTTTTGCGTTACCCGACAACGTCGGTCCGGCCCAGCGCTTGTTCTTTTATCCGGGCTCGTCGATCGGTAATTTTTCTCCTGACGACGCGGTGGCGTTCCTGTCGCGACTGGCCCAGGCCGGCGACAACGATGGCGCTCTGTTGATCAGCGTCGACCTTGTCAAGGCCAAACCGGTGCTCGATGCGGCATATGACGACGCGCTCGGTGTCACGGCATCGTTCAACCTGAATCTGCTCAATCACCTCAACGAAGTGCTCGAGGCCGACTTTAATGTGCGTGGCTGGCAGCATGTCGGATTTTTTAATGCCGAACTCAGTCGCATCGAAATGCACCTCGAAGCCAAGACCGCACAGACCGTGCGCTGGCGCGGTGGTCACCGCGACTTCGCTGCCGGCGAGCGCATTCACACCGAGAACAGCTACAAGTACACGGCCAAGGGATTCACCGCATTGCTGGAACGGGCCGGCTACACGCTGCAACAGGCGTGGATCGATCCGCTGGGCTGGTTCATGGTCTGCCACGCGAAGGTCAGCGGAAACCAATCGTGAACGCGCCAGCCGAATTGCGCTGGCAACTGGCGACCGACTTTGTACTCACGCGTGAGCGCACCGTCGCGCTGGCCGCCCCGCTGTCGGTCGAAGACGCCTGTGTGCAATCGATGCCGGACGCCAGTCCGGTGAAATGGCATCTGGCCCATACCACCTGGTTTTTCGAGACCTTCATTCTCGAGCGTTTTGAAGCTGGCTTTCAGCCCCATCACCGGGCCTTCCGGGTTCTGTTCAATTCGTATTACAACGGCGTCGGCGAGAAGCATGCACGCGCGCAGCGCGGCATGATCACGCGGCCATCGCTGGCCGAAGTGCTGGCCTACCGCGCGGCAGTTGATGCACGCATCATGGCATTGCTGGAGACGGCCTCGCCAGAGCTGGCAGCGCTGATCCGTCTCGGTGTGCAGCACGAGCAGCAGCATCAGGAATTGCTGCTGACCGACCTCAAGCATTTGCTGTCGTTGAATCCGCTTTCTCCGGTTTATGCACACGATGCGACGTTGCCGTCAGTGCGGCATTCACTGCCGGGCTGGCATCGCATTGAGGCGGGCATTGTCGAGATCGGTGTCGATGATGAGGGATTTTGCTTTGACAATGAACGGCCGCGTCACCGGCAATTTGTCGAATCCTTTGCGCTGGCCACGACACTGGTAAGCAATGGCGACTATCTGGCATTTATCGATGCCGGTGGGTATGGTGATGCGGCGTTGTGGCTTTCCGAAGGCTGGGACTGGGTCTGCAACAACGCACTCACGCAACCGCTGTACTGGCGCCGTGATGCTGCGGGCCGGCAGGAATTCACCTTGCGCGGTTTGCAGCCACTGGACTTGCAGCGTCCCGTCATCCATCTGTCGTACTTTGAAGCCGATGCCTATGCGCGCTGGGCTGGCGCGCGCTTGCCGACCGAAGCGCAGTGGGAATCGGCGGTGCTATCGGCCAGCCCCGGTACCTTCGACGATCTGTTCGGCGCGTGCTGGCAATGGACCTCGAGCAGCTACGCACCGTATCCGGGTTTCGCCGCCGCCGACGGCGCGCTGGGCGAGTACAACGGCAAGTTCATGGTCAACCAGTACGTGCTGCGTGGCGGTTCATGCGCCACGCCGGATGGCCACACCCGAGCGACGTACCGGAATTTTTTTCCGGCGACGGCGCGATGGCAGTTCACGGGTATTCGGCTGGCGCAGTAGTTCGGTGCAATGCCCACGGTAGCTGATTCTGTATGCGCTCCGTCATGACCTAGCCGGGGGCGGCCCGGCAGCCGGTCACTTCTTTTTGCTTCGCCAAAAAGAAGTAACCAAGAAAAAGGCGACCGCGAAGCGGCTGCCCTTCGGGTTCCCAAAAGCCGGAGCCAGTCAGGGGGAGGGCCGCAAACTCGCTTCGCTCAGACATGCGTCCCTCTGATCCCCTGCCTGACTCCGACTTTTGGCAGCTGCTTCAATGCGGAACAGGTCAACGTCAACTGCCACGTCAACATCAACATCAACATCAACATCAACATCAACGGTCGGTTGTAGGGTGCAATAACCGAAGGGCATTGCACCGAATGCACTGAATGCGATCGCCAAAATCGAGCAGTAAAGTTACATGAAACGAAGGCATTAGGATACCGTTGTCGTGTCTATCGTGATGCATCACTGCCCCCGCAACTTCCGCCACAACGTCGTCCTGCTGACCCCCAGATACTTCGCCGCCGCTTCCCGGTTGCCGTCAAACCGCGCCAGCACTTCCGTCAACGACTCCGTCGGCGCTGTGCTCATCACCATCGGTGCGACGGCTCCTGCGCGCATTAATTCCGGCGCGACTGCCAGCAACAATCCCGGTGACAGGGCCTGCAGCGGTTCGGCTGCCAGATACAGCGCAACGCGTTCCATCATGTTGCGCAGTTCACGTACGTTGCCCGGCCAGCCATAACCGGCCAGCAGGGTCGAGCAGGCCAGCAGTTCTGCATGCAGGTTTGCATGCGGACGTAAACCCATCGCAGCCAGCGCATTTTTGAGGCACCAGGCGGCCAGGTCGACCTGGTCATCGGGCCGCTCGCGCAGCGGCGGCAAGGTCATGCGCAAGACGCCCAGCCGGTAAAAAAGATCGGGCCGGAAGCGGCCTTCCTGCACGCGCAAGTCGAGGTCGCAATGGGTGGCGCTGACGATGCGTACATCGACCGGGATCGGCCGGGTGCCGCCGACGCGCACGACTTCGCGTTCTTCGAGCACGCGTAATAAACGCGTTTGCAGTGGCAGCGCCATCTCGCCGATTTCATCTAGAAATAGCGTGCCGTGCTGCGCCGCTTCAAACAATCCCGCGTGACCGCCGCGACGTGAACCGGTGAACGCGCCTTCTTCATGGCCGAAGAGTTCTGCTTCCAGCAACGACTCGGCCAGCGCACCGCAATTCAAGGCCACAAACGGTTGGCGCGCGCGCGTGCTTTCGCGGTGGATGGCTTGCGCGGCCAGTTCCTTGCCGGTGCCGGTTTCGCCCTGGATCAGCACGGTCGCCGGGGAGCGGGCGAACAGCGTGATGGCTTGCCGGGCGCGCTGCATCGCCGCCGATTCACCGCGCAAATCATTGAGGCCGTGACGCGCGCGCAAGGTGTCGGCGGGCGGTGCAGGGCGACGCCGGTTACTGTCGATGCGGGTGAAGCGGGCGATGTCGAGTGCGTCGTCGAACGCATGCCGGATCGACGCCGCCGAATAGACGAACACGCCGGCCAGCCCGGCTTCTTCGGCCAGGTCGGTGATGAGACCGGCACCGACGATGGCCTGGATGCCGGCGGCTTTCAATTCGCTGATTTGCGCACGCGCATCTTCTTCGGTGACGTAGCTGCGCTGGACGATGTCGAGGCCGAAGGTGGCCTGAAACTCGGTGAGCTCCGACATCGTCTGCTGGTAGCTGATCAGCCCGATCCGCGGCGTGATCTTGCGGGCCCGGGCCAGCGCCTGCAGGACGTCGAAGCCGCTGGCCTTGGCGATGATGACTGGCACCGACAAGCGGCTTTTGAGGTAGGCCGCATTCGAGCCGGCGGCGATGACGGCGTCGCAGCGTTCCGTCACAAGGCGCTCGCGGATATGGCGCACCGCATCTTCAAAGCCGAGATGGATCGGTTCGATGGTCGCGGCGTCGCCGTACTCAAGCATGATGTCGCGGAACAGGTCGAACAGGCGCGAGATCGAGACTGTCCAGATGACCGGCTTGTCGTTCGGGTCAATGGAGGCAGGGAGGTTGGGACGGTGCATGTTTCACCTTGGCGTTTCAGTGTTGCGAGTGTAACGCAGTTTGAAACGATTCCTGGCGAATGCAAAAGCCCAGGCGAATGCGCCCCTTGTTGCACTGCAAGGGTTGGCAGCGATGCGTCGCAAGGTGGCACGGCGATTGCACTAGTGGGCGCAAGCAATTCCGATGAAACACACTCGAAAGTGACCCTCCCATGTCCCAGTATTCCGCAGGTGCTGCGTTCCGCAAGGCGATGCAAGAAGAATCCCCGTTGCAAGTCGTTGGTGCCATCAATGCCAATCATGCGTTGCTGGCAAAACGTGCCGGCTTCAAGGCCATCTACCTGTCGGGTGGCGGCGTGGCAGCCGGTTCGCTGGGCTTGCCGGACCTGGGCATTACCACGCTTGATGATGTGCTCACCGACGTGCGCCGCATCACCGATGTCTGCGACCTGCCGCTGCTGGTCGATGTCGATACCGGCTTCGGTTCGTCGGCTTTCAATGTAGCCCGTACCGTCAAGTCGATGATCAAGTTCGGTGCCGCTGCGATGCACATCGAAGACCAGGTCGGCGCCAAGCGCTGCGGTCATCGTCCGAACAAGGAAATCGTCACGCTGCAGGAAATGGTTGATCGCATCAAGGCTGCCGTCGATGCCCGTACCGATGAGAACTTCGTGATCATGGCGCGTACCGATGCACTCGCCGTCGAAGGACTGGACGCCGCGCTCGAACGCGCGATCGCTTGTGTCGAAGCCGGTGCCGACATGATCTTCCCGGAAGCCATTACCGAACTGGCGATGTACAAGCAGTTCGCCGCCGCCGTCAAGGTGCCGGTGCTGGCCAATATCACCGAGTTCGGTGCCACACCGTTGTTCACCGTGGATGAACTCAAGTCGGCTGATGTCGGGCTGGTGCTGTATCCGCTGTCGGCTTTCCGCGCCATGAACAAGGCCGCCGAAAACGTCTACACCGCGATCCGCCGCGACGGCTCGCAGCAAGCCGTGGTCGACACGATGCAGACCCGCAAGGAGCTTTACGACCGCATCGATTACTACTCGTACGAAGACAAGCTCGACGCGCTGTTCGCTGCACAGAACGCCAAAAAATAATTCAGACATCATTCAAGAAGAGAGACCCGCCATGACCGAATCCGTACCTGCTTTCAAGCCGAAAAAATCCGTTGCATTGTCCGGTGTCACCGCTGGCAATACCGCACTGTGCACGGTCGGCAAGACCGGTAATGATCTGCACTATCGCGGCTACGACATTCTCGATATCGCTGACACCTGCGAATTTGAAGAGATCGCGCATTTGCTGGTACACGGCAAACTGCCGACCAGCGCCGAACTGCATGCTTACAAGACCAAACTGAAAGCCCTGCGCGGCTTGCCTGCCAATGTGAAGCTGGTGCTCGAAGCGTTGCCGGCGTCGTCGCATCCGATGGATGTGATGCGCACCGGCGTCTCGGCGATGGGTTGCATGCTGCCGGAAAAAGACGATCACAACACGCCGGGTGCACGCGATATCGCGGACCGCCTGATGGCGTCGCTTGGCTCGATGCTGCTGTACTGGCATCACTACAGCAGCAACGGCAAACGCATCGAAACGCAGACCGAAGACGAATCTATTGGCGCGCATTTCCTGCATCTGCTGCACGGCAAGAAGCCATCCGAAGCGTGGGAAAAAGCGATGCACACGTCGCTGATCCTGTACGCCGAACACGAATTCAATGCCTCGACGTTTGCTGCCCGCGTGGTCGCTGGCACAGGCTCGGACATGTTCTCTGCGATCACCGGCGGCATCGGTGCGTTGCGCGGACCCAAGCATGGTGGTGCCAATGAAGTCGCCTTTGAAATCCAGAAACGCTACGACAATCCCGATGAAGCCGAAGCCGACATCCGTCGCCGCGTCGACAACAAGGAAGTCGTGATCGGTTTTGGTCATCCGGTCTATACCGTTTCGGACCCGCGCAACAAGGTCATCAAGGATGTTGCCCGAGCGCTGTCGATCGAAGAAGGCTCGACCAAGATGTTCGATATCGCCGAGCGTCTCGAAACCGTGATGTGGGAAGCCAAGCGGATGTTCCCTAACCTCGACTGGTTCTCGGCGGTGTCGTACCACATGATGGGCGTGCCGACCGCGATGTTCACGCCACTGTTCGTCATCGCACGGACGTCAGGCTGGGCCGCGCATATCATCGAGCAACGCATCGACAACAAGATCATTCGCCCGAGCGCCAACTATGTCGGTCCTGATGATCTGGCTTTTGTGCCGATCAGCAAGCGCAAGTAAGAACGCGTTAGCGCCTCCACACCTTCTCTAAAGGACGCCATGAATAGCGAATACCGCAAGCCCCTGCCGGGCACCAAGCTCGATTATTTTGACACCCGCGCCGCAGTCGATGCCATCACCCCCGGCGCATACGCCACGCTGCCCTACACCTCGCGTGTACTGGCCGAAAACCTGGTCCGTCGCTGCGATCCGGCGACGCTCAAGGCGTCGCTGTTGCAACTCATTGAGCGCAAGCAGGACCTGGATTTTCCGTGGTTCCCGGCCCGCGTGGTCTGCCATGACATCCTCGGTCAGACCGCGCTGGTCGACCTGGCTGGCCTGCGTGATGCGATTGCTGCCGAGGGCGGCGATCCTGCGCTGGTCAATCCGGTGGTGCCGACCCAGCTGGTGGTGGACCACTCGCTGGCGGTGGAATTCGGTGGCTTCGACAAGGATGCGTTCGAAAAAAATCGCGCCATCGAAGACCGTCGTAACGATGACCGTTTTCATTTCATCGACTGGACCAAGAAGGCGTTCAAGAACGTCGACGTGATCCCGTCAGGTAATGGCATCCTGCATCAGATCAACCTCGAAAGCATGAGCCCGGTGATCCAGGTCAAGGACAACGTGGCCTTCCCGGATACGCTGGTCGGGACCGACTCGCATACTCCGATGGTCGATGCGCTGGGCGTGCTGGCCATTGGTGTCGGTGGCCTCGAAGCCGAAAGCGTGATGCTGGGACGCGCCTCCTACATGCGTCTGCCGGACATCATCGGCGTCGAGCTGACCGGCAAGCCGCAGCCCGGTATCACGGCCACCGATACGGTGCTGGCGCTGACCGAGTTCTTGCGCAACGCCAAAGTCGTGTCGTCGTACCTCGAATTCTTCGGTGCCGGTGCGGCCCACTTGACGCTGGGTGACCGCGCCACGATTTCAAACATGGCACCGGAATACGGCTCCACCGCAGCGATGTTCTACATCGATGCGCAAACCATCACGTACCTGAAGCTGACTGGCCGCGACGACGAACTGGTCAAGCTGGTCGAAATTTATGCGCGCGAAACCGGCCTGTGGGCCGAGACGCTGACCGAGGTGAAGTACGAACGTGTCTTGCACTTTGACCTCAGCACTGTCGTGCGCAACATGGCCGGACCATCGAATCCGCACAAGCGCGTGCCGACCTCGGAACTGGCTGCACGCGGTATCGCCGGCAAGGTCGAGAACGAGCCGGGGTTGTTGCCCGATGGTGCCGTGATCATTGCCGCCATCACCAGTTGCACCAACACCAGCAATCCGCGCAACATGATTGCCGCCGGCCTGCTGGCACGCAATGCCAACCGGCGCGGCCTGACCCGCAAGCCGTGGGTAAAAAGCTCGCTGGCCCCCGGCTCGAAAACGGTTGCGCTGTATCTGGAAGAAGCCAAGCTGTTGCCCGAACTGGAAACCCTCGGCTTCGGTGTGGTCGCCTTTGCCTGCACGACCTGCAACGGCATGAGCGGCGCGCTCGATCCGGTGATTCAGGAGGAGCTGATTGCACGCGACCTGTACGCCACCGCCGTGTTGTCGGGCAACCGCAATTTCGACGGTCGTATTCATCCGTATGCGAAGCAGGCATTCCTGGCGTCGCCGCCATTGGTGGTGGCCTATGCGATTGCCGGCACCATCCGGTTTGACATCGAAAAAGATGTACTCGGTCTGGATCAGGAGGGCAAGCCGGTACTGCTGGCCGATATCTGGCCGCTTGATGAAGAGATCGACGCCATCGTTGCTGCCAGCGTCAAGCCGGAACAGTTCCGCAAGGTCTACACACCGATGTTCGCGCGCCAGGCCGACGATGGCGTGAAGGTCAGTCCGCTGTATGACTGGCGCCCGACCACCACCTACATCCGCCGTCCGCCGTATTGGGAAGGCGCGCTGGCAGGAGAGCGTACGTTGAAGGGCATGCGTCCGCTGGCGGTCCTCGGTGACAACATCACGACCGACCACTTGTCGCCCTCGAACGCGATCATGCTCGACAGCGCAGCCGGTGCGTATCTGGCAAAAATGGGTTTGCCGGAAGTCGACTTCAATTCGTACGCCACGCATCGCGGCGATCACCTCACAGCGCAGCGTGCGACCTTTGCCAATCCGACGCTGAAGAATGAAATGGTCCTGGAGAATGGCAAAGTCAAGGCCGGTTCGCTGGCCCGTATCGAACCCGAAGGCCAGGTCACCCGCATGTGGGAAGCGATCGAAACCTACATGGAACGCAAGCAGCCGCTTATCATCATTGCCGGTGCCGACTATGGCCAGGGCTCGTCGCGTGACTGGGCGGCCAAAGGCGTGCGGTTGGCTGGTGTGGAAGCGATTGCGGCCGAAGGCTTCGAGCGGATTCACCGGACCAATCTGGTCGGCATGGGCGTGTTGCCGCTGGAGTTCAAGGCGGGCGTGAATCGTCTGACGCTGGCCATTGACGGCACCGAAACTTTTGATGTGATCGGTGACCGTACGCCGCGTACCACGATGACGCTGGTCATCACGCGCAAGAATGGCGAGTGCGTCGAGGTGCCGGTGACCTGCCGTCTCGATACGTTTGAAGAGGTGGCCATTTACGAAGCCGGCGGCGTGTTGCAGCGCTTCGCACAGGACTTTCTTGAATCGACCAAAGCGGCGTAATTTGCGCTGACCCTTCGTATCCGGCATCAGCCTCGCGGGGTGGCGCAGCACTGTGCCACCCCGTTATTTTTTAGGAGAACCATTCATGTATTACCCACCCCAGATCAAGATTGCTGCCACCTACATGCGTGGCGGCACCAGCAAAGGCGTGTTCTTCCGTTTGCAGGATTTGCCGGTTGCCGCCCAGGTCCCCGGCGCGGCACGCGATGCGCTGCTGCTGCGCGTCATCGGCAGTCCCGACCCGTACGGCAAGCAGATCGACGGCATGGGTGCGGCCACGTCCAGCACCAGCAAAACCGTCATCCTGTCCAAGAGCAGCAAGCCCGAACATGATGTCGATTACCTGTTCGGTCAGGTCGCCATCGACAAGGCCTTTGTTGACTGGAGCGGCAACTGCGGCAACCTGTCAGCCGCTGTCGGCGCGTTCGCGATCAGCAGCGGCTTGGTGCATGCGAGTCGTGTGCCCCGGGACGGCATCGCCATCGTCCGCATCTGGCAAGCCAATATCGGCAAGAGCATCATCGCGCACGTGCCCGTCACTAACGGCGAAGTGCAGGAAACCGGTGACTTTGAACTCGATGGCGTGACCTTTCCGGCAGCCGAAGTGCAGCTCGAATTCATGGACCCGGCCGCCGACGAAGAAGGCGGTAGCGGCGCGATGTTCCCGACCGGGAACGTGATTGATCAACTGGAAGTGCCCGGCTTCGGCACGTTCACAGTGACGATGATCAACGCCGGCATTCCCACCATTTTTGTCAATGCCGACGCGCTCGGCTACACCGGCACCGAACTGCAGGGCGCGATCAATGGCGACGCCAAGGCGCTGGCCATGTTCGAGACCATCCGCGCCTACGGTGCTGTGCGCATGGGCCTGATCCAGCACATCGACGATGCGGCCAAGCGCCAGCACACGCCGAAGGTGGCATTCGTGGCGAAGCCGGCGGCCTATGTGTCGTCGAGCGGCAAAGCGGTTGCAGTAGCTGACATCGACTTACTGGTGCGCGCGCTGTCGATGGGGCAGTTGCATCACGCGATGATGGGCACGGCAGCAGTCGCCATCGGTACGGCGGCAGCGATTCCGGGCACGCTGGTCAATCTGGCAGCGGGTGGCGGGGCGCGCAATGCAGTGCGCTTCGGCCATCCGTCAGGCACCTTGCGGGTCGGTGCGGAAGCCAGTCAGGTCGATGGCGTGTGGCGCGTCGCGAAGGCGATCATGAGTCGTAGTGCGCGGGTGCTGATGGAGGGGATGGTGCGGGTGCCGGGGTAAAGTGCATTGCGGATGGCTTGCCTAGGAGCCTGTCGGACTTAGGGAATCGAAGCGAAAAAATAGCTGGGCGAGGACAGATTTTGCCGGTTTCGCAGTGCCAATAGCGAGCTATTGGCCAAGAAAGTGGTGAAATATGGACCGTCCAGGTATTTTTGCAGCCGATTCTCCCTAAGTCCGACAGGCTCCTAGTGTGCATAGTGCGTCTCGTTGTTGATCAAGAGACTAAGTGCACAGTCTTTACCAAATGGGGTAACTATGTAGAGCATTACCCCGATACAAATGAGAACCTGCGCCTGTGTGTACCACGGCGTTCCTGACCATCGCCGCACTCATAAGCCGCCACTTTCCGGACCGGTTTTCTTGCTGCGGATGCGTTGCGGCAGTTGCTGGTCCATCAGTGCCAGTCCCAGTTCGTCCTCTCCGGTATCGAGCAGCGTAGTGATCCTGGTCAGTTCGCCCATCACTTGCATGGCGCGCACAACGGTGCCCCATGCTACGGTGCCATCGCCTTTTTCCAGACGGCGCAATGTCGCCACCGAAATGCCGACACGTTCCGCCATCGAGACTTGTGAATAGCGCCGGCGGCGGCGGGCGAGAGCGAGATCGTGGCCGAACTCGACGAGGGCGCGGCGGACAGGTAATGGCTGCGGCAGTGCTCCGAGTTTGGCGCTCGTATTTGATCGGTTAATTGGTTTAATCGCTTTCATACAAGCGATTGTCGTGCAAGCGATCCGCCATTGCAAGTACGCTGATGCCCCCGCGTCACCTTCCCGCTCACCCTATGCCAGAATGGTGCCCCCATCACCGCACCCCGGAGTTCCCTTGAGATCAACCCGCGCCACTGCCGCCGTCGAACGCCTGAAAGCGCGCAGCGGCAATCCCGATTACGCGATGATGCGTACCTCCGCCGGCCTGTTTTGTCTGCTGCTTGGGCCGGCTGCGGACCCGGCGTCGCGCTTGTCCGACTTGCTTGAACTCGACGCGTTCGTGGCATTCGTCAATACCTTCGGCCCGCAGATTCCACGTCGCATGACAAAAAACGATGCCGCGTTCGAGAAGCAACTGGTTGGAAAAAAGCCACTGGTCTAAGTCGCTCTACGGCGTTGACCGCCGGGTAAGTGAGTCGCCGCACATAAGCGAGCGATTAAGTGCCGCAACTTGCGCAATATCGGGACTGACGTGCGTGGTGCCCGTCATACTGGCGGTTGGGCCACGGCCCGGCTATCCGCGCCGCTGGCCTTTCTCAAGCACTACTGACCCATTCAGCTTACGGAGAACACATGAACAAACTTTCCCTTGTCATCCTGATGACCCTCGCCGGCCTTGCCGGAACCGCCAACGCTCAGAGCTCCAGCGGAATCACCGAGAGCACCGACCCGGCAAAGATCGCCGCCATCGAGCAGCGTGCGCAGGCACTCGGCCACCAGGCATCGGCACCTGCGTCCGGGGCGATGATGAACGACGGTAAACACCACGGCGACATGCAGCACGACAAAATGCACGATGGTAAAAAACATCACGGCAAGAAGCACCACCGCATGATGCGTGGAGATAAGGCAGCGGCAGCGCCGATGCCTATGCCACCCGCAAAGCCGTAACCACGAATGCCGGAGCAACGCGTGCATTGCTGCGTGCGTTGCTCCGGCTTTAGCGTAGTAGACAAAAAAATTGTTTCGATGAAAAAGAAGGGTCGGAGAAATATTTTCCGTAAGGCTCCTTTGGAACCTGTTCAGTTTTCCAAGGATGAAGCCGTCTAAGAATCCTATTCTCTCCCTGCAAAACAAAGTATTATTCAACGATAAAAAAATGGGATACAAAAAGACTGCATTGTTCGAGAAACAAATGATCTGTCTTTATCACGTTGGAATAACCCTGAGGCATCTCGGCCCCAACTCGCCAGTAAATCCACGGCAACGTGCAGCCATCAGAGCCACCAATCAGCCCAACTCAATCGTCGCCACCACCGGCGTGTGATCCGAAGGCTGCTCCCATTTGCGCGGTACCTTGTCGATCACGCAGGACGTGCACGCCGCCGCCAGTTCCTTCGACAGCAAGATATGGTCGATGCGCATGCCGGCATTGCGGCGGAACCCCATCTGCCGGTAATCCCACCAGCTGAACAATTTATCGGCCTGCTCGAACAGCCGGAACGCATCCGTCAGCTCCAGCGCGATCATGCGCTGGAAGGCGGCCCGTTCCGGCTCCGACACCAGGATCTGCCCGACCCATGCGGCCGGATCGTGGACGTCGCGGTCTTCCGGCGCGATGTTGTAATCGCCGAGCAGAGCAAATTTCGGATGCGCCGCCATCTCCAGTTCCAGCCACTGCTGCAAGCCATCGAGCCAGCGCAATTTGTACTGGTACTTGTCGGAATCCGGCGACTGTCCGTTCGGGATATACGCGCAGATCACGCGCACGCCATCAATGGTTGCGGCGATCAGGCGCTGCTGCTCGTCGGCAAAATGCGGGTTGTTGCGCACCACGTCGGTCATCGGTTGCTTCGACAGGATGGCCACGCCGTTATAGGTTTTCTGGCCGCTGAACGCAACGTGATAACCGGCTGCCTCGATCTCGGCCTGCGGAAATTTTTCATCGATGGTCTTGGTCTCTTGCAGGCACAGCACATCAATGGGGTTGTCGGCCAGCCATTGCAGAACTTGCGGCAGGCGGACTTTGAGGGAGTTGACGTTCCAGGTGGCGATTTTCATGTGAGGTGGTGTGAGTAGATAGTGTGGCGAGGTTTTATCACAGATTGGGCAAGTGAATTTTGTTGGACAGGTGGGTTTGCAGCTTGATACGGATTGCTGACAGAGCAAAAACTAAAAGTAATAAGATTGGTACCTACGGTGGTAAGCTCAATCTCCGTTTTCCAGGAACGGGTCGTCAATCTACATAACGCTTTTCGAGGACCCTTTGGTTGCATTTCACGATGGTGAGATGGCGTCCATGCAGACGACATCTGCAAGAACAATGGGGCCAAAAAGGTTGACGTATTGTGAGGTTTGACTGTGGGCTTTGAAACCAGGTACGCAGACATTAATAAGTCTTTATAGGGGAAAAAAATGGAAATGGAGTCCCGTCGTATGCATCTATTGGCGAAGATTGCCGCTGTCGTGATTGGTTTGGTAATGGTGTCTTTCATTGCGCCGTTTGCTACTGTTCCGGCGGGCAATCGCGGTGTCATGACGACCTTTGGCCGCCCGTCAGAGGAGGTGTTTTCGGAAGGGATACATTGGCGCTGGCCCATTGCTCAGACCATGCATCTTGTTTCCGTCGCGATCAAAAAAGGCGAAGGGGATGGTGATGCCGCGTCGAAGGACCTGCAAACGGTGCATACCAAGGTGGCGATCAATTATCACGTGCGGCCGGATGCGGTTGTCTCGGTCTTTCGTGATCTGGGTAATGAACCTGGCGAGCGCATCATTATTCCGAGCGTACAAGAGGCCGTCAAAGCGGTGACAGCGAGATTCACAGCCGAAGAGCTGATTTCAAGACGATCCGAGGTGCGTGACAACATTGTGTCGGCGCTCAAGGAACGTATGACCAGGCACGGACTGATCGTGGATGAATTTTCCATCGTCAACTTCAATTTCAGCCGGACTTTTAATGAAGCGATTGAAGCGAAGACAACCGCTGATCAGCTCAAGATGAAAGCCGAGCGTGATCTTCAGCGGATCGACGTGGAAGGGCGGCAGAAAATTTCGCGGGCCCGTGCAGAAGCTGACTCGCTGGCACTCCAGCGCGCGCAGGTCACGCCAGAGCTACTTCGCCTGCGTGAAAACGAGAATCAGGCGAAGGCCATTGAAAAGTGGGATGGCAGGTTGCCGACCATGATGAGTTCGGCGGTACCTTTACCTTTTATCAGCGCGAGTCCCGCAAAGTAGACGGCTTGTTTGGCAAGCAGGTGTCACTGACTGTGGAGTGACACGGATACTGCTTGCGAATTATGGAGCGCAAAGTCGATGAGCGAACGTCAGCGCTGCACAACTTACTCCCGGCGTTGGTTGGCCGTTCGGTGCAATGCCCTGCGGTTATTGCACCCTACGATTTTGGTGAAGCCGGCTGCATCATCACGAAAATATCCACGGCCTCCCGTAGGGTGCAATAACCAACGGGCATTGCACCGAGCGCACCACCGATCGACGCCAAGAGAGCTAGCGCATCCGGTGCAACGCCCTGCGGCTATTGCATGGCTCGCAAAATATCACTCCACCACCAGCACCACCCGATGCTCCCGCCCATCATTAACCATCCCCACCGTCACCCCATCCTGCACCACGCCATCCACCGTCAATCCCGCCACCGTCCCGCGACGCACCGTGATCAGATACAGGCTGTCGCGAAACCGGTAGCGCAGCGTGAAGGTGTCCCATCCCGCCGGCAGCAACGGTGCCAGATGCAGGCGATTGATTTCCAGCGTGATGCCCAGCAGCGATTCGATGATCAGCCGGTACATCCAGCCTGACGAGCCGGTGTACCAGGTCCAGCCGCCGCGTCCGACATGCGGCGATACGGCATAGACATCGGCGGCGACCACGTACGGTTCGACCTTGTACAGCGCCACCTCCTCGGCGGTACGCGCATGGTTGACCGGGTTGATCATGTCGAGCAATTCCCAGGCGCGCGCGCCGTCGCCGAGTTTGGCAAACGCCATCGCGGTCCAGATTGCCGCGTGGGTGTACTGGCCGCCGTTTTCGCGTACGCCGGGAACGTAGCCACGGATGTAGCCGGGATTCAGGTCGGAGGTGCTGAATGGCGGATCGAGTAGCTGTATCAACGCCGCGTCGCGTCGCACCAGTCGCTGGTTGACCTGTTCCATCGCGTGGGCCGCACGGGTTGGGTCGGCGGCACCGGACAACACGGCCCAGCTTTGCGAGATCGAGTCAATCTGGCATTCGTCGTTGCTGGCCGAGCCGAGCGGCGTGCCGTCATCAAAATACGCGCGCCGGTACCAGTCGCCATCCCAGGCGTGGGCTTCGACATTGGTGCGCAACAGCGCCGCCTGTTCAAGGCAGCGCGTGGCGAACGGCAGGTCGTCGACCAGGGTGGCGACCTCGGCAAAGCGCTGCAATACGTCGAGCAGAAAGAACGCCAGCCACACGCTTTCGCCTTTGCCGTGTTCGCCGACCTTGTCCATGCCATCGTTCCAGTCGCACGAGCCGATCAGCGGCAAGCCGTGGCTGCCAAAGCGCCAGCCATGTTCGATGGCACGCACGCAATGCTGGTACAGGCTGGCGGTTTCACCGGAGCGTTGCGGCAAGTCGTAATACGAGTCCTCGCCGGTAGCGACCGGCCGCCCTTCGAGGAAGTGCGTGACTTCGTTGAGCACGCCATGGTCTCCGCTGGCCATGACGTAGCGATGGGTCGCCAGCGGCAGCCACAGGTAATCGTCCGAGCAATGCGTGCGCACACCGCGATCGGCCGGCGGATGCCACCAGTGCTGGACGTCGCCTTCGACGAACTGGTGCGCGGCGCAGCGCAGCAGCTGTTCGCGCAGCAGGTGCGGTTCGGTGTGGATCAGGGCCATCGCATCCTGCAACTGGTCGCGGAAACCGTACGCGCCGCCCGACTGGTAATACCCGCTGCGGGCCCACAGCCGGCACGCAATGGTCTGGTACATCAGCCAGCCGTTGGCCAGCACATTGACGGCCGGATCAGGTGTGTCGATCTGCACTGCGCCCAGCACGTGATCCCAGTGCGCGTGCACCGCATCGAAGGCCGCGCGGGCCGGGCCAGAGCCCCGGTTACGCTGCACGAGGTCGCTGACATCGGCGCTGCGCCGGCCTGCCACGCCGAGCATGAAAATGACTTCGCGCTGCTGGCCATCGACCAGCTCCATCGGTACCTGGATCGCCGAACACGGATCGAATCCGGCACCGGTCTTGCCGGATAGTCGCACCCGGCCGAGTGCAGCCGGATTCTCCAGCGTGCCGTTACGACCGATGAATTCGGTGCGGTCGCCGGTGACGCTGCACTGGGCCGTGTCGACATCGAAGAAGGCGATGCGCTCGGCGAATTCGGTGTTGTACGCATTGCGTGCGAACAGGGCACCGGTCAGCGGATCAAGCTCGGTGACGATGTGCATCGCCGACTTGGCGCGCAGGTCGGCCAGCACCCATTCGACATAGCCGGTGGCCGACAGGCGGCGCGGCCGGCCCGAGCGGTTGGTGACTTTCAGCACCGAATACTTGATCGCCGCATCGAGCGCGACATAGACCCACAGTTCAGAATGGATGCCGTCCTGCTGATGCGAAAAAACGCTGTAACCGAAGCCATGCCGCGTCTCGTAGGTGCCACTACCGCGACACGGCAGCGGCGTCGGCGACCAGAACGCGCCGCTGTCGTCGTCGCGTAAATAAAACGCTTCACCGCTGCTGTCCGAGACCGGGTCGTTGTTCCAGGGCGTGAGGCGGAACTCATGCGCGTTCTCGCTCCATGTGTAGGCTTGTCCGCTCTCGGAAATCACGCTGCCGAAATACGGGTTGGCCAGCACGTTGCTCCACGGTGCCGGCGTGCGCTGGCTGGCGGAGGTGGTGATCAGGTATTCGCGGCCATCCGGGCTGAAGCCGCCGAGCCCATTGTCGAGTATCCGGTCAAGCGCGGGGACGACCACCGGCGGCAGCGCGGCCACATCGTCCGTCGCGCGCAGCGGCACCAGGGCCGGCAGGCGCAGTTCTGGCAGGTTGCGCCGGTTGATCTGGTCGGCCAGGGTGCCACGCTGGTCGCTCAGGATGGCGCGTGCCACCGACTTGATCAGGATGCGGTCTTCCGGCGCGATCTGTTCGGTCTGGCGCACGAAGATGCCACCGGGCCGGTCAATCGCTTGCGTACCGACGCCGGAAGAAACCAGCCCGATGATCTGTTCGTGCAGTTGCTGGTGATAGCTGGCGTGGTCTTCGTTCCAGATGACGAGGTCGACCGCCAACCCTTTCAGGCGCCAGTACGCGTGCGCCTGCACCAGCTGGCGCACCAGTTCGATGTTGGCCAGTTCCTTGATCTGGACCAGCACGATGGGCAGGTCGCCCGAGATCGCATGGCTCCACAGGCCGGACTGGCCGCGCCGGTTCCTGATCAGCACGCTGGCGTCGGCGCGCAGGGCCGGGTTCATGCTGACGATGGAACCGGCCAGCCGGCCATACAGCTGGGCATCGGTTTCGCTGGCATTGAGCTGGCGCAGTACGACCTGACTATGGGTCCAGGCCAGCTCGAAGACGCGGTCGGCCAGGTAGCGATCGCGGTATTTGGCGATCAGGTAGAGCGCTGCGTCGCGGGTCTCGACTACGCCGGTGACGATGTCGATGATGACCGATTCTTCGGGATCGAGTGTGATCTGGTAGCGCACCGCGACCACCGGATCGAGTACCGAGCCGGCGCTGTTCGACAGCGGCTGGACGGGCGATGTCAGTGCCACCGGTGCCTTCAGTGTATTGCCGCGACCGATGAATGCCAGCCGGTCGGTCTCGAACGACACCGTGCCGACGGCGCGGCCGTGCACCACGATCTGATGCAGCATCCATGGCAGCTGTTCACCCAGAGAACGCGGGCGGCGCGTGCACAGGATCGCGCCGCTTTCCTTGAGCAGTTCAGTCTGCACGAACAGGTTGCTGAAGGCCGGATGGGCGGCGTCTGCTGCTGCCGGTGCCAGTACGACTTCGGCATAACTGGTGACCTCGATCGTGCGGCGATGGTGCGAGCGGTTGGTGATTTTGCTGCGACGGATCTCGATGTCGTCTTCGGGCGAGACCACCACTTCGGTATGCATGTCGATGTCGCGGTCGGTGCGGCGGAACTCGGCCCGGCCTTCCGAAAAAATCACTTCGTACTGCTGTGGTTCGGTCAGCGTCGGCTGGTAGGTGCTGGACCAGAAATAGCCATCATCGACATCGCGCACATAACAGAAGGTGCCCCAGTTGTCGCGCGTGCTGTCGGCACGCCAGCGCGTCACGGCCAGATCTTTCCAGCGGCTTTCACTGCCGCCGGCATGGCTGATCATGACGTGATAACGACCATTCGAGAGCAGCTGGATTTCAGGGATGCGGCTGTCGGTGCGACGGAATACCCGCATCGGCATCGATTGCTCGCTGGCGCTGGTGCGGATGTCGGAGAGCTCGGTCGTGTTGGCATAACCGGTCAAGGCTTTCGGGATGCGTTCATGTAGCAGCAGCATGGTGGCCTGCAAGAGCGGGTCGGCGGCGAAGCGGCGTTGCATCGGCTGATCGCGCAGCAGATAGGCAAGGCTCAGAAAACCCATGCCCTGGTGATGCACCATGTACGACTGGATCACCGCAAAGGATTGCCCGCGCGGGAGTCGCGAAGCGGTGTAGTCGATCGCTTCGAACATGCCGTAGCGACCTTCGAAGCCGGCATCGGAGAGCCGTTGCAGGTTCAGGCAGGCCGCCTCGGGGGCCACCATCAGCGCCATCATCGTGGCATAGGGCGCGACGACGAGGTCATCGCCCAGCCCGCGCTTGAGGCCCAGGCCCGGCACGCCGAACGCGCGGTACTGGTAGTTGAGCGCGGCGTCGAAGGTGTTGTAGCCGGATTCCGAGATGCCCCACGGGACATCGCGCTGTGCGCCGTAATCGATCTGGCGCTGGACTGCAGCGCGGTAGGTCTGGTCGAGCAGCGTGTTGTCAAAGGTAGGCATCACCAGCAGTGGCATCAGGTATTCGAACATTGAACCGCTCCAGGACAGCAGGATCGGATCACCACCAGCGATCGTCAACTGGCGACCCAGCGCGAACCAGCTAATCTGCGGTAACTGGCCCTGGGCGATGGCAACGAAGGTGGCCAGCCGCGCTTCGGAAGCCAGCAAGTCGTAGAAGCTTTCGTCACGCCGGCGCTCGCTGACGTTGTAGCCGATGGCCAGCAGCTTGGTGGTGTGATCGACCAGGAAGTCGACATCGGCCCGGGCAAATTCGCTGGCCTGCAGGGCCAGCCGCTCGAGTTCGGCGATGCGCTCGGCGGCGCAGCGACTGCCTTGGTCCAGTGCCGTCAGCAGCAGGCGCAAGGTGTGCTCATCGTGTTCATTGGGCTCAGCCGGCAGGCTGGCATACTGTGCATCAAGCAGCGGCTGCAGTGTGCCCCGCAGGCGAGCAAGGCTGGCGAGCGTCGGGATGGTATCGAGCGCGCTGCGCAGCGCTGGCAAGCACGCCTGCTGCTGCAGCATCGGCATGAGCAGCCACGGTGCCAGCACGATCAGTTCATCATGCAGTTCGCGGCACTGGTTGGCCAGCGCATCGGCCCACCAGTGCAGCTCGGTATTGGCGCTCTCTGGCAGGCCGGTCCGGAAGGCCGCCGCCTCACTGGCCAGTTCGGCGAGCATCGCGCAGGCGCCATGCAGGCTGACCGGGGGAGTGCCGGCTGCCTGTTCGATCTGAGCGCGCAAAGTGGCCAGCGGTGCCAGCACGGTCGCGTCGCCACAAGCCACCAGGCTTGCCAGCGTATCGGCCAGGCCATCGATACTTTGCGGTGGCAGGATAGGCGCGTCAACCAGCATCAGCAGGCCGGGACGCAGCGTCAGCAAATGGCCGGACAGGTTGCCGCTGTCGACGCTGGAGACATACGTCGGCGCGAGCGGCTTGAGTTCTTGCGTGTCGTACCAGTTATAGAAATGGCCCCGGTAGCGTTCCAGCAAATCCATCGTGCGCAGCGTGTTGCCGGTGCGTTCGAGCAGCCGGCCCAGTGTCAGGTAACCGAAGTCCCAGGCGGCCAGGTTGGCCAGCAGCGACAGGCCGATATTGGTTGGCGAGGTGCGCCGCGCGATTACGGCGACGGGCTGCTCCTGCACGTTGTCAGGTGGTAGCCAGTGATCATCGGGACCGACGTAGGTCTCGAAAAAGCGCCAGGTCTTGCGTGCTAATTGGCGCAGGTAAGCGTTCTGTTCTGTCGTCAGTGTGGCCGTGCGAGGTTGTTGCGGCCGGCTGATCCACCAGGCGATGGTCGGCGACATCAACCAGAGCAACAGCAGCGGCGCAGCCAATATCAGCGACATCGGTTGCACCGCCAGCAGCCAGACGGCCATCGCCAGGGCCAGTGCCGGTGCTATCCACATCGCGCGCCAGCTCTCGCGCAGGCTAGCGCCTTTGCGGTCCACCACGCTCCCCGAGGGCTGCCATTCGAGCAGACGGCGTTTTGATATCAGCATGCGCCACAGCGTACGGCCAATCGCATCGAGACTGTAGGCCGCTTCGTGCGCCAGGAAAGTAAGTTGCAGGGCGCTGTGGGCGAGGTGCTGACCGGCACTGCGGCCAACTTCGTTGAGATGCTGGATCAGCACCACTTCGGCCGGCTTGCGCAGCAGGGTGATCAGTACGGCGATGCAGCTTGGTGTCAGCACGATCAGCAGGGCCACCAGTGTCCAGAACCAGCCGCCATCGCGTAGCGTCCAGCCGACCAGCAACAGCGCCGTCAGTGCCGGTGCCTCCAGGCTGCGACGCAAGTTGTCGAGTATTTTCCAGCGTGCCAGTGCCGACAGCGGATTGCGCTGACGCGGTGAACGCGTGCCGGTTGCGGTCGTCGGTCCGGGCACGCTCGGCAACAGCCATCCCAGCAATTGCCAGTCGCCGCGTATCCAGCGATGGCGGCGCTTGACGTCATCGCTGTAGCGCGATGGATATTCTTCGTGCAGTTGGGCGTCACTGATCAGGCCCGCGCGGGCATAGCAGCCTTCAAGCAGGTCGTGGCTGAGGATCTGGTTGTCGGGCAGCCGACCGTCGAGCGCTTGCTCGAAGGCATCGACGTCGTAGATGCCTTTGCCGATGAATGAACCTTCGTGAAATACATCCTGATAGACATCCGACACAGCACGTGTGTACGGATCGATGCCGGGAACGCCGGTGCAGAGTTTTTCGTAGAGCGATGCGTGGATGCCGGGCAGGCTGGAGGTCACGCGTGGCTGCAGGATGCCATAGCCTTCGGTGACCCGTTGCAGGCGCGGGTCGTAGCTGGCGCGGTTTAGCGGGTGCGCCAGCGTGGAGATGAACTGGCGGGCCGCATCACGCGGTAGCAGCGTGTCGGTATCGAGCGTGATCACGTAGCGCACTTGCTGCAGCGGTTCGGTATTGCCGACGATGCACGAGAACGCGCCTTCGGCACCGCCGCGCAGAAAATGGTTCAGGTCGCCCAGCTTGCCGCGCTTGCGCTCGTATCCCATCCAGAGCTGTTCATTCGAATTCCAGCGACGCGGCCGGTGCAGCAGTATGAACGGACTACCGGACTGATCCGCGTATTGGCGGTTCAGTGCGGCGATGGTATCGGCGGCATAGGCGATCAGCGCGGCATCACCGGGCAGGCGTTCGCTGGCGGCGTCCGGCAGATCGGTCAGCAGGCAAAAGCGCAGATGCGGATCGCGATTGGCCAGGTAGCGCACTTCGAGGGCTTCGCCCAGGCTGTCGATATTGGCGATGGAATACAGCATCGTCGGCACCACGACCAGCGCCCGCGCATCGGCCGGTATGCCCGCTGAAAAATCCAGCCGGGGCAGCGGTTGCGGTATCGCCAGCATCGTTGCCAGCCAGTTCACCAGTCCCAGCGCAAGCTGGCTGCTGCTCTGCGCAGCCAGAATGATGATGAGGATGAGTGTCCAGCGGGGCACGTCGCCGGTTTGCAGCACGATGGCGGTACAGGTCAGTGCCAGCAGGACCAGCATCGCGCCAAGGTAGCAGCTCAGCGGCCAGCACTTGACGATGTGTCGTAGTGCTTGCGGGAGTGTGCGGCGCAAGCCGATATCGCGTTCCAGCGTCGCCAGGCCGGGACCGAACAGATAGGTGCCGACATGAGCATTGCGGTGGTCGGCACCATGGAGGATGACGGCTTGCTGCGCCAGTGCGATGGCACGGGCAGCGACGTCCTGCTCGGATAGCGCGGTGCCACGGGCGAGTTGCTCGACGATGTGTCGGTAGCCATCACGCGTCGCAAAGTCCATCGCCCGGTAGCTCTGGTGGGGGTCTTGCTGCAGCGTTGCCTCGACGGCGCTGAGCGTCTCGACAAAATCGCGCCAGTCCATCGCGCCGAGAAAGCGCAGGCTGCCAATACTGTTGCTCATCGAGACCTGGTCGCGCGCCTGGTGCCGCGTATCGACCTGCACCAGGTGCTCGATGGTTTCGCCGCACTCCGACAACCGTTGCGCGATCCACGCCAGCGGCAGCGCCAGCGCCGGACTCTGGCCCTGCAGCCGGCGCGACAGTTCGGCCACGAATGACGGCACCAGAGGCTGGGCGGAACGGGCCATGTCGGCCACGACGAGGATCAGATCGCCGGGCTGCTTGTCGGCGGTCTCGGTCATGCGGTCGGCCCAGTTATTGGCCAGTGTGCGGTTGAGCAAGCTGACGTCGAGTCGCGCGGCGACGCGACGCAGGTTGTCGATCAAGGCCAGGCGCAGCATGATCGGGATCGCCCAGAGTTCGCCCAGTTTGAGGGGCAGCACGCTCTGGTAGGCCGCGATAAACAGCCGCAGGCTTTCCGGATCAACCCGGCCGTCGCCATGGGCAATGGTCTCCAGCGCGAGGTCATAGACGCGCGGCCAGCCGGCCGAGGGGCCGGTGGCGAGACGTGGCAACTGCTTGCTGTAGGGCTTTGGCAGATGACGCTTGGCGGTACGTATCTGCTCCTCGATCAGGTAAAAATTATCCAGCAACCATTCGGCCGCAGGCGTGATCTGGCGGTTCTCGCGGACTGCTGCCGTGAGCAGGTTGCAGGCACCGATGATGGTGGTTTCATTGCTGGCCAGCCGCGCCAGCAACTGGTCGACCCCCGGTTCTTCACTGATGCTGTGCGAGGCCGCCAGGACGGCACCATGCTGTTCCATTTGCGCTGCACCGTAGAGTTCGGCCCGCAACGGCGGTTCATCGTCAGTCGTGGCGCTGGCCACATCGGCAGGTCGTAGCGTCGCCATCGCAGGTGCCAGATCGAACAGCAGTTTGCGCAGTGCATTCATCAAGGTCGGACTTCTCTTTCTGGAAAGCGACTCCTGATGCGTGCACGACGGGCGCAAGACTGCTTGCGGCAGTGCTGGCGCACGAGGCGGGTCGGGACATGCAGGCGTCGAGGGTGTTCGGGGGAGAGGCGCGTATGAAGCGCGTCGATATCGGAGGAAGGCTAGCGCGGGGTGACAGACCGGGCTGTGCGACAGCGCACTTAAGGACGGACTTGTCGCTTGTCGCGAGGGTGGGTGATCAGAGCTTTTCGGCGAGTCGCCCGGTAACGTACTTGTGCAATACGCTGGCAATCAACGTCTGATAAGGAATGCCTTGCTCGAGTGCCTTGGCCTGAATGGTATTGAGGTCATCAGATGAGAGCCGGATATTGACTCGCCGGTCCTTGATACCAGTCGCTCGTGCAACGGCTTTGAATCTGGCGAGTTCGCTTTTCGTGGCGATTGATGCCAGCTTTCCTTTTTCATAGGCGTTCAGGATTTCGCGTTCGTCATCATCTATCGGCATCATGGTGACTCTCCTCGGACAAGATAGTCGCGGGTCGCCTTGCGACTCGGGATGATTGTTTTCAGAAAAATGAAAGCGTCGTCTTCTACAAACGGCACCAGATAAACATAGATTTCCCATACAACGACAAATATCTTCTGCCCTGGATATTTGGTTCGGTTTGGATGAGTCAATATATCAAGCAGTCCATCCGAGTCGATCGTGAGGACGACATTCTCGAAGGATATTCCCCTGTCCACTTGTAAAGAGGCGTTTTTCTCGGGGCTCCATCGAAATGATTTCATACAACGGTGCTACTTATGTGTATGTCGTTTGTCCTCGACTATATCGACTTTTATTCACTTCGATCAAAGAGTTTTGCGCCGGATCACATCATTGAGTCAACTTGGCGTGCGTCATCCCGACGCACGCCATTTTTTGCTTAGTGCACGTATGTCCACAACCGCGCCAGCTCAGCGCTGCCATCACGCGCCTGCAGCGTCTTCAACACAGTCGCCGCACGCGCCTTGTTGCCCGACTGTTGCAGCGCGATGCCCAGATGCAGTGTCGCTTCGTCAGGACGTTTCAGTCCGCCCTTGGCGATGCCTTGATCAAGCAGGGCAATGGCACGCGGATAGTCTTTCTGGCCGAGGTAGTTGGTACCGATGTTGACCAGTGCGATGCCGGTGCTGGCCTTCTGTGCGGCGGCTTCGCTACTGGCGAGTACTTTCTGATCCGCAGCGGACTGGCTGCGTGCCTGCGTGCGCAGTCTGGTGTGGCGCGCGCTCTGCGAACCGGTGCCGAGCAGGTTGGCGGCGTAGCCTTCGTCGAGGACTGCCAGCGCTTCTGCCGGCAGGTTGGCCTGCAACGCCAGTTCGGCCAGGTCGGCGTAATCGAGCGCGTTGGCCAGCGTGCCGGTGGCACGCTGCAGGCGCAGCACATCGAGCGTGTAGCGATCGGAAAAACCGGCCTGACGCGGCACGCGGTTGATCAGGTCGGTCCAGTATGCCGGCTTCGGATAGGTTTGCAGCAGGCGTTCCAGCGTCGCTACATACAGCGCATCGTCGCTGGTTTTGCGGGCGCTGTCGGCCAGCATCTGTAACTGGATTTCCGGTGTGGTGCGACCGGCCTGATCGTCGGCTTGCACGCTGGCTTTCAGGCTGGCGACGACGCCGGCATGGTCGTTGATCAGGTATTGCGATTGCACCAGCATCGCGGCGACGGAGGCGCTGGTGCCGCCTTGCTTCTGGTAGCGCTGGGCCCAGACGATGGTCTTCGGATAATCCTTGGCATTGTAAAAACTGCCGGTGACGCCTTCGATCAGTTTGAGTTGCTCGTCGGCCGGCACACGACCGCTGTCGAGAATGCGGGCGAAGACGGTACCGGTCAGTTCGGCATTGCCGGAAGCCGCCGCTGCCGCGCCGCGCGTGCGGTCGATTGAATAGATTTCAAAGGGCGTGCGGTCGGGCAGGGCATCGATGCTGTCGAGCTTGGCGAAGGCTTCGTCGTATTGCTTGGCCTGAATCATTACCTGGGCTTCCTGCAGCGGCTTGCCGACGATGGCGCGCACTGTTTCGGTGGCGGCCGCAGCTGGAGCAGGAGCAGGAGTTTGCGCATGGAGCGCCGGAACGCTGGTGGCGAAAGCCAACGCCAGCAGCGTTGACAGCAAATGGGAACGTGATTTCATGACGGGGTTTCCTGAATTGAAAACGGCGTTCGCAGTGCATGGGTGATGCCTGCGAACGCCGTGATGAGCCGGTCTGGATTACTTCGCGGCGGTGACCCGATTTTGCAGGAAGGTCGTCAGCAGTGGCACTGGCCGTCCGGTGGCACCTTTGGCGGCACCGCTTTTCCAGGCAGTACCGGCGATATCAAGGTGAGCCCACGTGTATTGCTGCGTGAAGCGTTCCAGGAAGGCGGCGGCGGTGATGCTGCCGCCGCCCGGTGTACCGATGTTGGCCATGTCGGCGAAGTTGGACTTCAACTGTTCGTTGTAGGCTTCTTCGATCGGCATGCGCCAGGCGGTGTCGCCTGCGGTCTTGCCGGCGGCCAGCAATTCTTCGGCGAGGCTGTCATGGGCTTCGTCGTGACGGGTGAACAGGCCGGTGTTGTGGTTGCCCAGGGCGACCACGCAGGCACCGGTCAGTGTCGCGATATCGACGACGGCGGCTGGCTTGAAACGTTCGACATAAGTCAGTGCATCGCACAGTACCAACCGGCCTTCGGCGTCCGTGTTGAGGACTTCGATGGTCTGGCCGGACATCGACGTGACGATGTCGCCCGGACGGGTTGCGCTGCCCGATGGCATGTTCTCGCAGGTGGCGATGACGCCGATGACGTTGAGCTTGAGTTTGAGTTCGGCGATGGCACGGAAGGTGCCGAGCACGGTGGCTGCGCCACACATGTCGTACTTCATTTCATCCATGTTGGCACCCGGCTTGAGCGAAATGCCGCCGGAGTCGAACGTGATGCCTTTGCCGACCAGCACCACCGGCGCGTCTTTTGCCTTGCCGCCCATGTGCTTGAGGACGATGAATTTTGGTGGCTCGATGCTGCCATTGGTGACCGACAGGAAGCTGCCCATCTTGAGTGCTTCGAGCTGTTTGCGGTCCAGCACTTCGATGCCGAGCTTGAAGTCCTTGGCCATCTTGCGCGCGATCTCGGACAGATAGGTCGGGGTGCAGATGTTCGGTGGCAGGTTACCGAGGTCCTTGGTCAGGTTCATGCCGTGGGCCAGCGCGACGCTGCTGGTGATGCTTGCCTTGGCGGCATCGGCATCCTCGGCGCTGACAGCAAAAATGACTTTCTTGACGCTTTCTGGCAGCGGGTCTTTCTTGCTTTTCATTTCGTCGAAACGATAGGCATTGCTCTCGATGGCGATGACGGCGCAGTTGATGGCCCAGGCGGTGCTGCTGTCCTTGACGTCGTCCAGTGGCAGGGCGATGACGGCATCGCTGGCACCGATCGCCGCGAAGACGCTGGCGACGGCGCGCACGGCGCTGCCAAAATCTTTTTGCGACAACGGATTTGCTTTACCCAGTCCGACCAGCAGGACGCGCTCGGCTTGAACGCCGGTGACGCTGCGCAGCATCAGCGTGCTGCCGGCCTTGCCGGTGATGTCGCCGGATTTGACGGCGGCGGCGAGTGCACCGCTGGTGTCGAGTGCCTTGGCGGCGCTGGATAATTGTTTGCCTTCGAAGACACCAACGGCGATACAACCGGCCTTGATATTGGCCAACGTGGTCTTGGCGTCAAAAGTTTTTATGCTAAAGTCCATCGATTCTCTCCCAATTTGCGTAAACGATTATAGCCTCCAGATGATTTTCCAGCGCGCGCTCCGACGCGAATTGATCAGCACAGCCGGCGCGGTCTTCACTACTCTTTTTACGATCACCATTACCGTGATGCTGATCAAGATCCTTGGTCAGGCAGCGGGGGGCAAAGTCGCCTCCGAAGATGTGCTCGCCCTGATCGGCTTTTCGGCACTCAATTACATGCCGATCATTCTGATCCTGACCACGTTCATTTCGGTGTTACTGGTGGTGACCCGCAGCTATCAGGATTCCGAGATGGTGGTCTGGTTCGCTTCCGGACTGAGCCTGACACGCTGGATTCCGACGGTGCTCACGTGCGGCTTGCCGGTGGTGCTGGTCATTGGGTTGCTGAGCTTTTATGCCACGCCATGGGCCAACCGCTCAAGCGCTGAATTCCGCGATCGCTTTGAAAAACGCGCCGATATCGCCAAAGTCTCACCCGGCAAGTTCCAGGAATCGGCTTCCTCAAACAGAGTGTTTTTTGTCGAGGGCGTCACTGGTGATGCGATGCGGGTGCGTAACGTGTTCGTCAATACCTTCCGCGATGGCAAGAACAGCATCGTCGTCTCGAAGGAAGGCCGTATCGAAATTGATGCCCACGGCGATAAATTTCTGGTGTTGTCGAAAGGCCGCCGGTATGAAGGGACGCTCGATGAGAACGACTTCCAGCTGATGGAGTTTGAAAGCTATGGCGTGCTCATCTCCAGCACCATGCCGTCGGTGATGGCCGATCTGTCGTCGCGCTCGCTGAGCACGGCTGCCTTGCTGGCCTTTCCGGACAGTTTTAACCAGGGCGAGCTGTTATGGCGCTTGTCGTTGCCGCTGATGTGTCTGTTCCTGATGCTGCTGGCCATTCCGCTCGGCTTTGTCAATCCGCGCGGCGGGCGTTCTGCCAACCTGATCATCGCGTTGTTGCTGTTTGTTTTTTACAGCAACATGATCAGCCTGATGCAGGCTGCGGTGGTGCAGAACCGGTTGTCGATCTGGCTGGCCTGGTGGCCGGTGCATGTGCTGGCAATCACGATTATCGTGCTGCTGTTTTCCTGGCGCCTGAAAATGAATAGTGCGCACCACCCGCTGCGTTGGTTCGCCAACATCAGGCATCGGTCTGTCGGCAAACGGAGTGCGACATGACTGTCTTGCAAAAGTACTTCGGCAAGGAAATTCTGCGCGCCGTGCTGTTCGTGCTCATCGCATTCCTTGCCCTGTTCGCTTTCTTTGACCTGATCAACGAATTGCCATCGGTCGGGCGCGGCGGCTACCAGATTCATCATGCCTTCCTGTACATCGCGCTTGGCTTGCCCGGTTATACCTACGAGCTGATGCCGATCGCGGCATTGATCGGCAGTATTTACGTGCTGGCCCAAATGGCCTCGAATTCCGAATTCACCATCATGCGGGTGTCGGGCTTGTCAACGATGCAGGCCGGCTTCATGCTGGCCCGCATCGGGCTGGTGTTCGTGTTGCTCACCTTCTTGTTCGGTGAGGTGATCTCGCCGCTGACGGCCGAGCGGGCTGAACGGCTCAAGCAACAGGCGCAAGGCACGAGCTCAAAAGAATTTCGTTCCGGTTTGTGGACCAAAGACCAGATCCGAAATGACAGCGGTGCCGTGATCGGCTCACGTTTTGTCAATGTCGGCGAGTTGCTGCCCAACGGCCAGCTCAACGACGTCAAACTCTACGAGTTCGATGAGCAATTGCGTCTGACCATCATGGTAACGGCGCGCACGGCGGTCTTTCAGGGCGACCGGCGCTGGCTACTCAACGAGGTAGCGACAACCCGTTTTGCGCGCACCGTGTTTAATCTGGCGGTACTGCCAGATGCCACCTCGGGTATCGCTACCGTCAGGACACCCAGTCGCGAGCTGATCTCTGACATCACGCCCGATATCCTGTCGGTCACGTTCGCCGATCCGGACCGGATGTCGGCCTTCGACCTTGCCACCTATACCCGCCACCTTCTTGAAAACAAGCAGGTGACCGAACGCTACGACATCGCGTTCTGGAAAAAAATCATCTACCCGTTCGCCGTCTTCGTGATGATGGCGCTGGCCTTGCCGTTTGCCTACTTGCATGCCCGCAGCGGAGGCGTCAGCCTGAAAATTTTTATCGGCATCATGATTGGTGTCAGCTTCAAATTGATCAACAGCCTGTTTTCTCACATCGGCCTGCTCAACACCTGGCCGCCACTGGCCACAGCGATCGCCCCTAGCCTGTTATTTCTGGCCGGTGCGATTGGTGCGTTGTGGTGGGTCGAACGCCATTAACCGCTTATCACCGAACACTGACACCATGACCCGGAAAGCCTTGATCCTGTTTGCCCACGGTGCCCGCGCTGCGGGCTGGGCCGCTCCCTTTGAACGTCTGCAGCACATCACCAGTGCGCAGCTGCCGGAGGTGGAAGTGCGCCTGGCGTTCCTTGAACTGATGACCCCGCAGTTGCCCGACACCGTGGCGGCACTGGCGGCCGATGGATGCAGTGACATCACGATCGTGCCGGTCTTTCTGGGCCAAGGCAGCCATTTGCTGCGCGACTTGCCACTGATCGTCGAAGAGTTGCGGTCGACCCATCCGCAACTGCTGATCCGCGTCGCGGCAGCCGCCGGCGAAGACCCGGATGTACTCGGTGCCATCGCGCGCTATTGCATTGTCAGCATGGATTAGCTAATGCAGGCTCAGTGAGGGTTGGTACGTATTGCCATCCATGGGCATGAGCGCCGGTGCTCCGGCGTCTAGCCAACCATGCAGCGCCTGCGCCCGCTCGTTGAAGCAGGCAAACCAGTAGCCCAGCATCGCAGCACTGGCTTCACCAGGCACCATGCGTGACCAGATCATGACGTTTCCCGGGGCTTCGGGCAGCAGGCCGACGCTGATAACGGGCAAGTTTTCCTGATATTGATTTTCTGCCAGCAGTGTCGAGAGCGTTGCCATGGAGGGCTCGATCAGCACGCCCGGATAACATTGCATGGTCAGACAATGTGCGTCCGACTCGGTGAGTTCGATATCAATGTCGCCGACGGATAAAGTGCAACTCATGCCGGATGGTGTGGTCAGTGGTGATTGTTCCAGGCCTAGCTGGCTCAGGAGCAAAGTGATGATGCGAGGGGATATTGACTGGATCATCATGGCAGTCTCTCTGGAGTGAAGTCTAACTATAGGTTTGTCTTGGGTGTGGCTTGGTTCCCTGTTGGTGCAATTGTTATCCTGCGTTCAGGACGGATCTACCACGCAGGCCAGTACTAACGGTTCCGGCTCACCGACGCCGCCAAAGCCTTGGGCATAATCGACGCCCATCGCGCGCAGGCAAGCTAGTATTGCATCGTTTTCAACGAATTCGGCAATGGTTTGCTTGCCCATGACATGGCCAATGTTGTTTATTGCATCAACCATGGCCCGGTCAGTGGGGTTCGTCAGCATGTCTTTGACGAAGCTGCCATCGATTTTCAGATAATCGACCGGCAAGTGCTTGAGATAGCTGAACGAGGACATGCCGGTGCCGAAATCATCGAGCGCGAAACGGCAACCGAGGTCGCGCAAGCGGTGAATCAGTGCGGCGGCCCTGGACAGGCTCGCAATCGCGGCGGTTTCGGTGATCTCGAAGCACAGCATTGACCACTCCACCTGATGCAGACGCTGT
Organism: Actimicrobium sp. CCI2.3; assembly: GCF_035019065.1. Lineage (NCBI taxonomy): Bacteria > Pseudomonadati > Pseudomonadota > Betaproteobacteria > Burkholderiales > Oxalobacteraceae > Actimicrobium > Actimicrobium sp. CCI2.3. The sequence goes on from NZ_JASJWR010000029.1 coordinate 41,076, forward strand.
TGTTCCAGCAGATAGGCAAAAAAATGGTCATCGTCAATCGAGCTGCCAGAGAGATTAATCGCACAGGTGCGGATGCCGATACCGGGACGGGCGAGCAAGTTAAACGTATTGCGAATGACCCAGCGATCGATCTGGGTCATCAGGCCGTAGCGTTCGGCAGCCGGGATGAAGGCCATCGGCGCAATGGGCTGGTCGTCGTCACCGAGCATGCGCAACAGGATTTCGACATGCTTGTCACCCGCCACAGCACCGTTCTGCAATGATACGATCGCTTGGGTATACAGGCAGAAGCGGTCGCGCTCCAGCGCATCCTTGATCCGTGCAATCCAGGTCATTTCATGATGACGCACCGTCAGTTCGACATCGTCGGCACGATACACATGCACCCGGTTACGACCTTTTTCCTTGGCCATGTAGCACGCCGCATCGGCGGATTTCATGACTTCCTTGAGCGTACTTCCATCGTGCGTGACAGCGACCATGCCGACGCTGACGCCGACGGCAAAATACTGTCCGGTCCAGGCAAAGCGGATGCTGGCGACGCTGGCACGTAATTGTTCGGCAATCCGGATCGCATCACTGTCGTCGCAGTCCATCAGAACGATGCCGAATTCGTCACCGCCCAGTCGTGCCAGCAAGTCACCAGCGCGCACATTCTGCTGCAGGATCATGCTGATCTGGCTGATCAGTTCGTCGCCGGCGGCGTGGCCGCACGTATCGTTGACGACCTTGAACTGATCGAGGTCGAGATAGAGTACCGCCAATGGTTGCTGCGGGATGGCCGTGCGGATCAGCGTAGTGAGTTGCGACTCGAAGGCACGCCGGTTGAGTACGCCGGTCAGGGCGTCGTGGTTGGCTTGATAGGTCAGTTCGGCAGCATGCTGGCGTCCTTCGCTGACATCGTGCAGGACGACCACAGCGCCGATGATGGTGCCGGAAAAATTGCGGATCGGCGCGACCGAATGATCGATCGGAATAATCCGTCCGTCCAGTGCGTGCAGCAGCAGCGTGTCTTCGAGGTCGGGATAATCGATGCCGTCAATGGACGGGCCGACCAGATCGCTGATTTGCTGGCCGCTGGTTTCGCTGAAGATGCGGCAAGCCAGTGCCAGAGGCCGGTTGCGCAACGAAGCGATCGGTCGCCCTAGCAGCGCTTCGGCAACCCGGTTGCAGTAGGTGATGTTGCCGGCGATATCGGTGGTGATGACGGCGTCGGCGATGGCGGCCAGTGCCACCTGGGCCAGCTCTTTTTCGCTGAATGCCAACGCTTCTGCCGCCTTGAGGTCACTGATATCGGTGAGCGTGCCGACCATGCGCACGGGTGTGCCACTGTCATCCCGGACGACTTGCCCGCGCGAGCGGCACCACAGGTAACCGGCATCGCCGGTTTTCAGGCGAAACGCGACGTCATAGCGTGCCGACACGCTCAAGTGCAAGGCGGTTGCTTCCTTGCAGGCAGCGCGGTCGTCCGGGTGCATCAGTTCGATAAAGGCCGCTGGCGTGTTGTCGAGCGACCCTTCTTCGTAGCCCAGCAGCTCGCTGATCCACGGTGAGTAATAGACGCTGTCGGAACAGATGTCCCAGTCCCACAGGCCGGCACCGCTACCGACGAATCCCAGCGTCAGGCGTTCTTCGCTCTTGCGTAACTGCGATGCGAGCCGGGCACTTCTGGCACCGACCAGCCGGACCAGCAAAAGGCAGGTGCCGATGGACAGCAAGGCGATGCTGCTCAAGCCGATCAGGAGCGCATTGCGGATCAGTCGCGACGCGTCATCTGGCGCGCTCGAAAAGATGGCTTCGAGGGGCGCGAGGATAGCGTTGACCTGGTTGATCCTGATCATGACATCGGTCTGAGGCAGTTGCTGCGGAATGCTGGTGAAGCCCGCATGCCGCGTACTGTCGATGTATCGCAAGGTGGCCATTGCGATGCTGAGGACGACCAGGGTGACCAGTATCACCCCGACAGCGACCAGTAGCGTCACAACAAGCGAAGTGCGTTTGGTCACGGTGCCGGCAACGTGAGTCCGACCAGTACAGGATCATGGTCCGACGCGCGCCATGGCGTTGCGGCAAAACGGTCATCCGGTTTTGATTCGGTGTGGTAGTCGAATACGGCAGGCTCGTCGGCATTGCTATGCCAGATCGTCATGCCGCTGACCGACGGTGCCAGCGACTTGCTGGCGAAGCCATGGTCGAGCGCGCCGGCCTGACCGGCGAAGACGTACGAATAGCGTTCGGCAGGCGGCAGGCGACGTAGCAGATCGTCATAGCCGGCAGCTTCGAGCGTGCGGATCGGATCTTCATCGAGATAGGCATTGAAGTCGCCCAGCATCAGTACATTGCTGTCGCCGGAGCGGGCCACCAGCGTGTTGACCCACTGCGTCAGCGTGCCTGCTTGCCGCGTACGCGTCGCGTTCCAGCAGCCCTGACCACGATCGCGCTCGACGCTGCGCGAATCGGTCGGACAACTGCTTTTGCTTTTGAGATGGCTGACAACCATCCAGAAAGAGGCGTTGTTATCGCGGGCCACAAAGTGCTGTGCCAGTGGCGGTCGCAATCCGCCATCGATCAGGAAGCCGCGTGTCGGCGGCAGTTCATGGTTGCCGAGCGGAGCGACGCGTGCGGGTTTGTAGATCAGCGCAACCTTGATGGCATCGCTGCCGGGTGTGCCGCTGTCGATGGCGGCGTAGGTGTTGCGACCGAGCTGCGCGTTGATCGCGCTGACCAGGTTATCGAGCGTGGCCGGATTGTTTTCGATTTCCATCAGGCCCAGTACGTCGGCATCCAGTCCGGCAATGGTGGCGACGAGTTTGTCTCGCTGGCGGCGCAGTTCGGTACGGGTCGTGGCTCCGCGCACGTTGAGGGTAGTGAAGTAGTTGAGCACGTTCATGCTGGCCACGCGTAGCGTGCCGCCGACCGCTTCGGGTTCCGGCGGACGCGGGTTGGTCTGCGCGAAGGTGACTGTTTCGGTCGGCACGATGCGCCAGCCGCTGGTGCTCCACGTCAGGATGCCTTGCAGGTCGCTAACCGTGTCGCCACTGCGGCGTGTGCCGTTGCTGTCGGAGGCCGACAGATACGGCATCGGCGAAGGCGAGACCACATTGGCACCGTCGTCGAGCAGGATCTGCGAACGCGCATTGAGGGCGCTGACGGTCGCCGCATCGCGCTGGTCGGGATCATTGTTGGGTTGCCACAGGCGTCCGTTGGCCGAGAGCAGGATTTCGCCGTGGCGGCCGAGGTCGTGGTTGTCGGTGACGGTCAGGGTTTGTGGCAGCCGGACCAGCATGCCTTCGAGTGCTTCAAAGTCCTTGTTGCTGGTGACCGGCAAGCGCAGCACCTGCGCCGTGATGCGCGGGCCGCTGCCGCACACCGAGATCGTACTGACAGCACTGATGCGGGTCAGCCGCTCCGGGTCGGCACTGCTGCTTTTGTATTCTTCGACGGTGCCGCTGACCTGCACGTACTGGCCGCGTGCGACGTGGCGCGCGCCGGATGGCAGGTAGACAAAGATCCCCTCGGAGGTGCTGGCCTTGCTATCGGGCTCGGCTTGCTGCAGAAAAAAGCCGTGTAACTGGCGGGTTTCCTGGAAGTCACCCGTGACAACGCCGCGAAGCGTCACCAGTTGGCCGGCTCTCGGACTGAGGCGGCTGCTGCCCTGAACCGTCGTGATATTGCGCAGCGGATTGGGTGCGGCAGGACAGGGTGGCGCACCGGACACCGTGCGGATGGCACTGGTGAGCGTCAGCGGTGCGGCCTGGCTGCTGTCGCTGCTGTTGCTGCTGCTGTTGCTGCCGCCGCCGCAGCCGGTCAGCAGGGCGGTGCAAAGTACGGTAATGCAAGAAAAGTAGGTCACGCAGTCTCCCGGATGCAATCGTCAACCGCACCTGGCAGGCGCGTTGACGCATTACATCCCGGTACCACCCGCGGCGACAACCATCGTGGTCATCGCGCTGATGTCACGACACAAAGACGTGATAAAGCGGTGTCACTCTGACGAACTATCGCAACAGATCGCGCATTACCACCACATGCGCTGGAACACGCCGTCTTTGTCGACCAGCAAATGCTTGAGTCCGGCCAGCGCATGCAACGCCACCAGGGCGACCAGCACCCAGGCGGCGATCGAATGGATGCCAAAGAATTGTTCGGACAAGTCATGGTTGGGGCTGGCCCAGACCGGCAGGGCGATACCAAAAAACGCCACGCCATCCTTGCTCAGCGACGCACCGAGAAAGCCGGTCGTCGGCATCACGATCATGCAGGCGTACAGCAACCAGTGGGTCAGGACCGCGACTTTCATTTTCCATTGCGGCAGGTGCGCCGGCAGCGCCTGCGGTGCATGACTGACGCGCCACAGCAGTCGCAGCACAACGAGGGCGGCAACGATCAGCCCGATCGATTTATGCAGGTTGAAATACCAGTCACTGCCAGGGGTATCCTCGATGTCGAGCATGTACCAGCCCAGCGCGACCATACCGGTCAACAAAATTGCCAGTAGCCAGTGCAGAAAAATGGCCGGCCCGCGATAGCGCCAGCTGGAGTTCAGTGCGGAGAAACCGGTCGAAGCCTTGATCATGCTGAATCCTTGATGAGCGAAAGAGAGAAATTGCGAGACGGAGTTTATCGTAAGCTTCCGATAACGTCCGCATCTTAAATGTCAGCAAGGCAGGCGCGAGGGCAGGATAGGTGATGGCAGCGAAGCGACCGCGGAAAAGCGCCGTCAGGGTGCGTATTTTTTCAGCAAGGCAACGAAGTGATCGGTCTTGAAGGGTTTCGACAGATAGTCATCCATGCCGCTGGCGAGACATCGTTCGCGGTCACCCTGCATCGCATTGGCGGTCATGGCAATGATCACGGTCCTGGGTTGCCCTTCCTGTTCGCGGGCGCGAATCCCAGCCGTTGCTTCGATGCCATCCATCAGCGGCATCTGCAAGTCCATCAGGATGAGATCAAAGCGTCGCTGCGCGTGCAGCACCAGCGCTTCGATACCGTTGTTGGCGACCGTAACCTGGTGGCCCCATCTCGTCAGCAGCGTCACGGCCAGTTGCTGGTTCAGGATATTGTCTTCGACCAGCAGGATGGACAGTGCCGGCATGGTTCGGTCCGTCACTACAGGCGGCATCGTCGTGGTGTCGACAGGATGAGCTGGCAATTTATCAGGCAGGGTCTGCTGTGTGCTGGCCAGCACTACGCCGGGCTCGATGTCGATCGGTACCGTCACGACGAACGTGCTGCCGTGGCCGACTGTGCTGTGCAATGTGATCTCTCCCGCCATCAACGTGACCAGCCGGCGCGTGATCGACAGGCCTAGCCCGGTTCCGCCAAAGCGACGACTGGTCGAACCATCTTCCTGTTCGAATGCGTCAAAGACCGTGGACTGCTTGGCGACCGGAATGCCGATGCCCGTATCGGTGACGCTGATTTCCACCACGGCGCCATGCGTGGTCTGACTGGTTAGCCGGACGCCAACCCGTACTGCGCCGGCCGGGGTGAACTTGATCGCATTACCGATCAGGTTGGTGAGGATCTGGCGAAACCGTCCGGCGTCGCCGACCACCTCGGCTGGCATCACCGGATCGATATCGAGCAGCAACTTCAGCTTGCCCTGTCGAGCCCGTAATGCATGGGCCTGTACCGTCTCGGTGACTAGCTCGCCGAGGTTGAAGCCGACGCGGTCTAGCGTCATCTTGCCGGCTTCAATTTTCGAAAAATCGAGGATGCCATTGATGATCTGCAGCAGCGCATCGGCAGACGACTTGACCATGTCGAGTTGTTCGCGCTGGTGCGCTTCGAGTGGCGAGTCGAGTACCAGGTCGGTCATGCCGATGATGCCGTTCATTGGCGTGCGGATTTCGTGGCTCATGTTGGCCAGGAATTCACTCTTCGAGCGATTGGCTGACTCCGCTGCATCGCGTGCTTGCAGCATCGCGCGCGCGGCCGCTTTCTGGCTGGTGATGTCGACGATGGTGCCGACCAGACCCCGCAGCGATCCATCCTGATTCAGCAACGCCACTTTACTGTAGAGCACGTTGACCTGGCGGTCGTCACGCTGGAATATGCGTTCATTGTTTGTCATGCTGCCTTGACTGATCACCTGACGGTCCACGTTGCTTGCGCTGAGCGCTTCGTGCGGCAGCAGCAAATCGAACACGGTCTTGCCCATAAAATCGTCGACACGGATGCCGAAAAATTCGCCGAACGCCCGGTTCATGCGCAGGTAACGGCCTTGCGGGTCTTTCAGGAAGACCGGCAGCGGAATCGATTCAAGCAGCGTATCGACAAAATCGAGATGGTCCTTGAGCTGGGCGGTGGCCTGGCGTTGCTCGGTGATGTCCGACAGGCTGCCGGTAAAACCGCTGATGCGGCCATCGCGTTCGAGTTCGGGCCGCAGCCGAAAATCGACCCAGCGCTGGCCGTTATGCCGGCTGTCTATGCGCAGTTCTTGCTGGCAGGACGGCAGACGTCCCTGCGCCATTTCATCGAGGGCTTGCTGCAGCGGGGCCTGATCGCGCGCATCGAAGGCCTCGACCAGCGACTCTCCAAGCGCGGCAAGGGCACGCTGACCGGTAATGGCGTGCCAGGCCGGATTAAGAAAAGTCCAGTGGCCGGACAGGTCGGCGCGGAACACCACCTCGTTGAGACCATTGACGACGTGGCGGTACTGGCGTTCGCTGGTCGTGATTTTTTCCGCCATGTGCTTGCGTTCGGTGATGTCGGTGCGGATCGCGATGAATTGGTAGGGCTTACCCTCTGCGTCAAGAAACGGCACGATGGTCGCATCAACCCAATAGGTCTGGCCTTGCTTGGTGAGGTTGCAGATTTCGCCGTGCCAGACCTGACCGGCGTTGACGGTTTGCCACAGCGTCTTGAAAAAAGCCGCATCCTGCTGACCTGACTTGATCATGCGATGACTGTGTCCGATCAGTTCGTCGCGGCTAAAGCCACTGATATCGCAGAATTTGTCGTTGACGTCGACGATATTGCCGGCGATGTCGGTTATGTCGACAATAGCGTGCTGGTCCAGCGCAAAGCGCTGCTTGATCAAGGCAATGCGGTTGGCCTCCTGCTCCCTGACCAGATGGGGGAGCAGCGCGGAGAGTCCTTCGAGGTCATGCTCGGCCGGCAGCGACAGGCCGGACTGGCTGCTCACAAGCAAGCCGGTCGCAGCCTCACGCAACGAGTCCAGCACCCGGTTGCGGCCGGCCAGATCGTCGCGCATGCGATCGTTGGCCGCGCACAGCTCGGTCGAACTCAGTTCCAGACTGCGTGAACGCAGCACCAGATCACGTTCGTTTTGTTGGTAGCTGGCATCGACGCGCGCCATCAACGTCCCCAGATTGGCCAGCAGCATCTGTAGTGGCGGCGGCAGATCGGGCTGGGTGGCATGGGCGGCGGCGAGTGAAACCAGCTGCTCCAGGGCGAGATCGGTGTCGATGCCTAGCAGGCGGCGCAACTGGCGCGACAAGGTCCGGTTCATGCGCTGAGTTCGGACAGCCAGGTAATGGTCATGGTCTGGTTATGTAGCTGGCAATCATCCCCCTAGCCCGAACCGGTAATCTCGCCGTTGGAATAATAACCGCAGATCGTCGTACTTTTACCCAGAATCCCGGCGACGGCCTCGACTTCTTCGTCGGTGCGGTCGCCCATGACCAGTTTGCGACCGACGCAGCTGACCAGAATAGCCAGGTGCGGGGCTGACGCGTGGTCGTTCAGGTCCGCTTCCGGGTTGGCTTTCAGGGCCTCCTGTGCGGCTGTTTCAGCGCCGCGGATCAGGGCTTCGGTCGACGAATGCATCAGCTTCAGGTAACCCTGCGGATCAATGTCACCTGCCAGTATTAGTGACCCCTCGATCTCGTCGATACCGAGAATGGTACGGAAGAGATTACTTTTCTCGCGGTTCGGACCCAGCATCTCGAACGGGAACAGCAGTCCTGATGCGGGCAGCCCTGTTGCGTAGTCGCCGAGGTAGGATTTGTAGATATCAAGGGCGCGTACGCCATCGAGTTCGAACAGCACATTGTCGACGCAGCGGGTGACCTTGCGGGCCGGTCCGAACGGCTCCCAGCCGGCAAAGTTGCCGTAGCCCAATCGGATGGCGCTGCCATACAGACCGACCGCAACAATCCGGTTATCGGCGGCACCGTCCGGGCCGAGCGTCCAGGTCTGGAGAAACCGGCCACTGTCGGCGGCCAGTCCGCCCGAAATCGTCACGCCGGGTTGCAACCCGGGCTGCAATCCATCGACCAGCGCGCTGCCATTGATTGCTACACCGGTGCCGAACAACAGCACGGCCGTCAGGTTATCTTGCGGTAATGTGGCGGCCAGACGCTGGCCGGCCCCTAGCGAATCGCTCATGCCATCGATGATCGTGCTGCAGGTATTGACGCCGGTGCCGTCAAAGCGCAAAGCGGTAATGACACAGGTCCCGTCATAGACGCGGTCCTGGACGATTTCTCCTGCAGTGGAACAGCCTGCCAGCGCCGCCGATGGCAGCAGGTGCTGCAATTGCGACGTCAGTTCCGGTGTCTCGAAAAAAGCCACGTCACCGAAGACAAGCACCAGATCAGGTTGCAATGCGACCAGTGGTGCGAGCTGATGGGACAGGTTGATGCGGTTGGTCAGGATGAGCTGATGGAGTTTCATTCGTCTCGGCGGCGGAAGGTGATGGTGTTTTCGTCAAAAAATTCTCTTAGGAAACATTTATAGCATATTAAAGAGATTGTTTCCGACAATTTATGACTATCCATCAATTTTCATGATTAATTCAGAGCGGTCACCACCCACGCGCCGTCCCGGTACACCTCTTCGCCGTCCAGTCGGACTGATTGCGTGACAGCAAAGACATCGACGTGATGCCGCACCACGCCACGCTTGAATCCTGCTTTCGGATAAATGCCATGTTTGGCACCCAGCGACAGATGGATCCCGCACATGCGTTCGAAGGTGCCGATATCGCTGACCGTGCAATCCTTGCTGAAGGCGCGGTTCATGCCGAAGCCGAGTTCGCGCAGCCAGACTTCACCTTCGTCGGCGCGGATATTGGCCAGCACCTGATCAAATTCGGGCGTGCTGTCGATGGCCTCGATCACGCGCCCCTTGCTGATGACCAGCGTGATCGGCTGCGCCGGTTGATTGACCGAGAACGCGGTATCGCCGAACACGAAAATGCGTACCCGGCCATTGACGGCTTCAAGGTCGCGCGCTTCGGTGAACACTTCGCCGATCGGGAACTGTCCGCCGACATTGGTCATGGTGCGGTAATCGCCGATGTTGATCTTGGCCGATTCCAGCGGGCCGCCGAAGACCAGCAGTTCGCCACCGCTGTCGATCTCGGCCGACCCAGCGCGGTCGATACGTTCCTTCAGTGCCATGCCGGTACCGCGGTAATAGGCCTGATCGTAGGCGAGGGCGGCGATGTAATGCAGCGATTGCTCGCCCGGCATGCGTGCCAGATGCGGATGCTCGATGACTTTCAGGCCGCGCTTGAACAGTTCGACGCGGATGCGGTAGGCGTCCAGCCGGAAGTTGGTCGACTGCACCAGCACCACCAGATCGCCGGCCGACAGCGTGGCGAACAAGGCCTGGATCTGTTCGGGCGCGACCGCCTCGAAATCGATGAACGTCGCGTCGGGCAGGCAGCGCCGGTAGGCCGTGGTGAGTGCCTGCGCCAGTGCGCAGCCCGCATCGGAGACTACGACGGCGGCGTGCTGCGGCGTGTATTCGATAGCCAGACTCAGTACATCACGCAGATGGATGGTGGCGGCATCGATGGCGCTATCGGGGAGCAGCTCGGTGGACAAATCAGGCAGGGTGGAAAGCATGGGCGAGGCCGGTAAAAAAGGGATGCCACATTTTACCTTCCGTCGCGCCGGTTCGTCTGACATGTAAGCAGTTGACTCAATTGCACCCAATTCAATTTGACCCGATATAGTGGTGTCATTAGCGTCCAGGGAGACCACCATGAAGCGCATCTTGTTTGCTGCTGCAGCAATGATTTTGAGTACCGCCGCACTGTTGCCCGGCACCGCCTCGGCACAGGTTGGTGTCAACATCATCATCGGCAACGCCCCGCCGCCGTTGCGTTATGAAGTCCGGCCGGGACCACGCCGCGGCTACGACTGGGCACCGGGTTACTGGAACTGGAATGGTCGCAGTCATATCTGGGCGGGTGGGCACTGGGAGCGCTCGCGTCCCGGCTATCTGTATTCGCAGCCGCAGTGGCAGCGCGACGGTGAACGCTGGCGCCTTGATCGTGGTGGCTGGCGCCAGGGTGGCGGTCCGCGTGCCGAACACCACGGGCGCGGCCACGGCGGGCGTGACCGCGACCACGATGGCCGGGGAAATCGCCGTGATCGTGACGGCGACGGCGTGAGAAATCGCGACGACCGCCGTCCGGACAATGGCCGCCGCAACTAATGCGCAGGGCAGCGCCTAGGCTAGCGAAAATTTCCCAAGGATTTTCGCTGCTTCATCGCTGCACACGAGCACCAGTTTCAGGCTGGCGCGCGTCATCCCGACAAACAGCTTGCGCACGGTGCGCTCGTCGAGTTCGGTGAAATCGAGTTCGGTAAAAATTACCGCCGGTGCCGACTGGCCCTTGAAGCGATACACCGATTCGGCCAGCAAGCCGCCCTTGCGAAACATCGGATTACCGAGCAGGTCATAGCTGCCGGTGAACGAATGCAGCGCATGCTGGCCGAGCTGGTCGAGCTTGAGCAAGGCCGACTTCTCGCGTCCCTTGAACGACAGCAGCACGATATCGTTGCGTGAAAATCCGGCACCGAGGCAATGCGTGATGGCTTCCTTGGTCGCCTCGTGCAAGCCGTCGTTGTCGCCGCTGGCATAAGTGAACAAGGTCAGTCCGGCACTGGCGAACGGACTGGCTGCAATGGCCGGGGCTGCTTCTCCGGTGATCGCTGCCAGCAGGTCGACGATCTCGCGCGGATTGCGGTAATTGGTATTGACGCGCAGCGTGACCCAGTCGGGTAGTTCGACCGGTGCACGGCCATACAGGTTTTGCATCGGGTCTTCCAGCCACAGCACACGTCCCGGTGCGCGAACCAGTCGCAGCACTGCATCGCGCCAGCTCTCTGAAAAATCCTGTCCTTCGTCGATGATCACGACGTCATGTTGCCAGTGTTCGGGCACCGCGCCGTTGTCGAACACGGTCTCCATGCTTTGCCAGGTGGCCGGATTGCTGTAGTCAGGTGCCGAGCCCTGTTCGCGGCCATAGGCATCACACAGCATGTGAAAGTTGGCGACCCGGCCATGCGGGCCGAGCAGGTCGCGCATGTGGTCGGCCAGCGGCCGGTTGTAGCAGACATACAGCGGTTGCAGGCCGGCCTCCAGCGCCGCACGGAATTCGGCCATCGCCAGCTGGGTCTTGCCACTGCCGGCGGTGCCGATCACGCGCAGGCGAAACGGCGTGAATTCGATTTGCCGCGCCCAGGTTGCCAGCCCATCGGCCAGTCGTGTGACCAGCGCATCGGCACGGCCGACCATCGCGCTGGCGTCCGGGATCAGGCGCAGCGTGTCATTGAAAAAACGGCTGACAGCCGCGCGTTGCGGCGTCATGTCGGTCAGCGGCAGCAGTTGCCGGATCACAGCGATGAGCTGATCTGCCTTGTCGGCATCGACGATGCGGGCCGGATCGAGCCCGGCCAGTGACGGTTGCAGCACGTGATAGTCGGGGCAGTACAGCAGATAGTCGATATCGAGCGTGCCACCGGTTTGCGCGAAGCGACTGCGCAAGGTGCCGATGGTGCGCACTAGCGCCAGGTGAACTTTTTCGGAACGCCCCGGATAGCGCTTGATCAAGCCTTCGTCGGTTTCGGTCAGGAAGCCGGCTTTCTGTTCGATCACCAGCACGCGGCCGTTCGGTGCCACCACAATGAAATCGATTTCGCCATAGACCGAATACTGGTCTTCGATATTGGTCCAGTGCACGCCGTGAAAGATCAGGTAAGCGCTGTCGAGGTGCTCGGCAAAACGGTGCAAGGTCGCGATTTCGCGGGCGGCAGCGCCGGTGGTAGCCAGCTCGCGCCAGCCGGAAGGGACGATATTTGGCATGAAAAGTGGGGCGGAAAATTGATCGGAGCGTTGACTGGATTGTAGGCGATTTGATTGTCGATGCGGGAGTCGACATTGCTGCCCGTCGGGTTGCCAGAAACGGTCACCCGTAGGGTGCAATAACCGCAGGGCATTGCACCAAATGCACCTCCTGCGGCAACTGAAACTGTCGTAGCTCCGTCATGACCAAGCCGGGTGCGGCCCGGCAGCCGGTTACTTCTTTTTGCTTCGCCAAAAAGAAGTAACCAAGAAAAAGGCGACCGCGAGACCGCTGCCCTTCGGGTTCCCAAAAACGGTAGCCAGTCAAGGGGAGGGTCGCAAACTCGCTTCGCTCAGACATGCGCCCCTCTTATCCCTTGCCTGACTACCGTTTTTGGCAGCTGTCTCAATGCGGAACAGGTCAACATCAACATCAACGTCAACGTCAACGTCAACATCAACATCAACATCAACATCAACGGCCACATCAACAGCAACATCAACTTCACTCGCGTAGGGTGCAATAACCGCAGGGCATTGCACCAGGCGCCCTGCAGGTGTCAATTCCATGCCTGCACCGCACCAGCCAATTCAGCGCGCCGGTATCGGGTAACTGGCAACGCTGGCATTACCCTCCCGGTTGACTGCCTGCACGCCGAAGAAGAAGTTGTCCTTGGAGCGACCTTTGACCGTGTACTGCGTCACATTGCCGACGTCGAGCCCATCCTGCCATTGCGCTGCGGTTGTCTCGCGCCAGACGATGCGGTAACCGAGCAGGTCCGGCTCGGGGTTGGCTTGCCAGCTCAGGGTCGAGTCGTTTTCCAGTTTGGCGGTGCGCATCAATACTTGTTGTGGTGCGGCCGGTGCCATGGCCAGCGAGGCGAGTGCCGCTGCATTCACGCTAGCGACACGGGCAACGTAAAGCGGATCGACGAACTCCGTCAGATCACCGAACTGGGTCGCTTCTTCGACTCGCACGAACTGGTGCTGATGCCGGAAATCCTCGTTGGGTTCAGTGAAGCGCAGCGCCGCATAGCCGCGCTCGAGGAAGGGAATATGGTCGCCGCCGCGCAAGTAGCGATCGCGGCGCTGGATCACCGTGACCTTGAAGTTGTTCACGTAGCGTTCGCCGACTTCCTTGACATGGCGCGCCAGTTGTCGCGAGACCGAATCGTTTTCGCCGCCGGTGGCAATGAGGCCGCGGATGGCATCGGGCATCTCGCTCACGGCGGGAATACCCTCGGCGAACAGGCGCACCTGGGTGCCGTCGACCCGACCGTCGTCGGCGCGTGAACTGCCGATGATGTCGTTGGTGAACATGCCGGCGATGTTCATTTTTTTCTGGCGCGCGCTTTCGGCCCAGTGGCTCGAGCCGAACAACCCTTGTTCTTCGCCTGCCACTGCCATGAAGACCAGCGTCGCATCGAATTGGTAATGCGCCATCACGCAGGCCATTTCGATGACCGCTGCCGTACCCGACGCATCATCGTTCGCGCCGGGTGCGGCCGCATTGACGTTGAGCTGGTCACCATTGATCGAGTCATAGTGGCCGCTGACCACATAGACCCGTGCGCGCTCGGCGGGCTGGGTGCCCGGCAGTGTCGCTACCACGTTGACGATCTCGGTCGGTGCCACCAGTCGCGGGCCAGCCGGCTGGATGAAGGCGTCCATGGTGACTTGCAGACGCCCACCGGCAGCGGCGCCGCAGCGCACCAGCTCGGATTGAATCCAGCGTCGCGCCGCACCAATGCCACGGGTGTCGGACACCGTTTCGGAGGCCGTATGTCGGGTCTCGAAACTCACCAGCTTGTCGACATAGGCAGCGATGCGCTGCGGCGAAATGTTCGCCACGATCTGTTCGATCTGCGGTTGCCGCGCTTGCGTATCGACGCTGGCGGCAGCGGCCGGTAGAGCGACCGCCAGCATCAGCAGAGCCGTGGTCGGTTGAAAGATCGGACGCAGCAGCGGGCGGTGGACATTGAAAGCCATGGATATTCCTTGTCGGAGGGAGCGTGCAAATAAATCTGCAGGCTGGCAAGAGTGCCAGCCCGTGGCAGGGTAGAGCATTTCGGGTTCGGACGCGTTAGCTGCGTTACCAGTTAGTAATGTACTTGGCGAGACAGCAAATTGCATGCCCGACATTCCACCCGGTTTGGTGTTTCGCAGGGAACGCTTGCACCAGTTCAGCGGGCCTTCCGCACCAGGTGCACGCGTGCGGCGCATCGCTGTCGCGCTACCAGAACGTGCAGTGCAGTACGGAGGTGACACGTCTAAGTAGGTTTTCATATGTGGAAGGCATTTTTTTGACTGGCAAGTAGGAAAAGTTACATTCAGGCACAATGCTTGCTGAGAGGGTAACAGGAAGACGACTTTTATAGGCGACCTCAAAATACGTCAATGCCGCCAATGCAGTGTTTGATTCGTGACACTTCCACCGTGGCCGGGGCAACAGCAACAACTTTTTTACCCGTGTTAACCGTAGTACTGATGCCCACCCAAGGAGTTCACCTGCATGTCTGCATATAAGTTCAAATTAAAAAAATCTGCTCTGGCCGTCGCCGCCACCCTGGTGCCATGTCTGATCTTGCCTGCAATGGCTTTCGGTCAGGTAGCCGACAACACGTCGGCCAAAATCGAACGGGTTGAAATTACCGGTTCGTCGATCAAGCGCATCGATGCCGAAACCGCGCTGCCGGTGCAAATCATCAAGCGCGAGGATATCGAACGCAGTGGTGCCACCTCGACCGAAGATCTGATCCGCCAGATCAGCGCGTTCAGCAGCGCCGGTCTGGTGTCGAGCGCGGCGGCTGCGGGCAGCTCGACCGGATCGATTTCTGCGGTGTCGTTGCGCGGGCTGGGCAGCGCCCGCACGCTGGTACTCATCAATGGCCGTCGCACCTCGGTCTACGGCGGCGGCTCGGGTGGTCTGGCCGGCGCGGCGGTGGACGTCAACAGCATTCCGCTGTCGGCCATCGAGCGGGTCGAAATTCTGAAGGACGGTGCCTCGGCGGTGTATGGCAGTGACGCCATTGCCGGCGTCGTCAACTTCATCTTGCGCAAGGACTTCATCGGTACCGAAGTCACGGGTTCGTATGGCTCACCGACGGCAGGCGGCAACGGCAGCGAAAAGAAAGCCTCGATCTTCGGCGGCATCGGCAACTTCAGCGAGCAGGGCTTCAACCTGACCTACGGCGCGACCGTGCAGAGAGTCGCTCCCATCTTCGGTGCCGACCGCTCGTATGCCAGTCGCATCAATACGGATCAGGGCAATGACTCCTTGTCGTCGATTACTTTTCCTGCCAATGTGCTGATCCCCAAGACCGGTGCCTTACGCAATCCGAATCTGGCCAATTGCGGACCGGTCTCGCAAGTCTCGCCATACAGCCTGACGCGCTGCAGTTTCGACAACAGCCCTTACGTGTCGCTGCAGCCAGGCTCTGAAAAAATCAACTTGCTGTTCAACGGCCGCATGGCATTGGGCACCAATGCAGAAGCCTATTTCGAGAGCGGTTATAGCCAGAACAAGACCACCACTTCGGTCCAGCCGGTACCACTGAACTACAGCAGCAATCTTCCGGCCAGCAATCCTTACAACGCGTTTTTCAGAAATCTCATCGCCACCCAGTACCCCGGGCTCGGCACCGTACCGTTCGCCAAAACTTTCGGCGCGCAGTATCCGGGGGCCTTCCTGCTGCCGCCGTCATCGCCCTATTATCCGCAAGCTTTTGCTGCGGCCAATGGTTTGAGCGGCCAGCCTCTGATCCTGAATTATCGTGACGATGCCAACGGTCCGCGCAGACAGACCGATCAGTCCGATGCCAGTCGTTTCGTCACCGGTGTGCGTGGCAGCTTTGCTGGCTGGGACTACGATACCGGCTTCCTGTATAGCCAGAGTGTGGTCAAGGAAGTCCTGTGGAGTGGCTTTCCGCAGTATTCGAAGATCCTGCCGCTGCTCGACAGCGGAGTCATCAATCCGTTCGGGCCAACTGCCGATCCGGCTGCGCTGGCGGCAGCCCGTGCCGCCGAATTCGTGGGCGCTGTGTACCGCTCCAAAACGTCCGTCATGAGCGTCGATGCCAAGGCTTCGCGCGAACTCATGACTTTGCCGGCCGGCCCGCTGAGCGTGGCGGTGGGAGCCGAGTTCCGCAAGGAGCGATTCCAGTACGATCCGTCGCTGGCGGTACAGAACGGCGACATTGCCGGTCAGGGTGGCAACCAGCTGCCGGAAACCGCGCAACGCAACGTCAGCTCCAGCTATGTCGAACTGAGTGTTCCGCTCATCAAGAAACTTGATGCGGACTTTGCAGTGCGTTACGACAATTACCAGAACGTCGGCAGCACCATCAATCCGAAGGTGTCGCTGCGCTGGCAGCCAGCCAGCAATCTGCTGTTGCGCAGTGCAGTAGGCACCGGCTTCCGCGCGCCGTCCCTGACAGACCTGTATGCGTCACAAGCCTCGAGCGTCACTGCCAACGGTGCCCGCGATCCGCTGCGCTGCCCGGTCATCGCGACCGGTCTGCCGTCCGACTGCAACAATCAGTTCGCGGTCGTCACTGGCGGCAATCCGAATCTCAAGCCGGAGAAATCCCTGTCCTTCACCTTCGGTATCCTGTTTGAACCGGTCAAGGATTTGACGCTTGAGCTCGATGCCTTTCGCGTCAATCTCGAGAACGCAATCGTCGGTGGCGGTCTGAGTTCGGCCTACATCCTCAGCAGCGCCGCCCGTGCCACGCAATATGCGGCGTACGTGCAACGCGCTGCGGCAGATCCGTCCAATGTCAGTGGCCTTGGTGCCATCACGTCGATTCAGCAGACCAACTCCAATCTGTTCAAGACCCAGCTCGCCGGCGTGGATGTCGATGCCAAGTACGCGCTGCGCCTGCAGGAAGGAAAAAAAGTCACGCTACGTCTGAGCGGTACGTTCATGCAGAAGTACGATTCGCAGGGGCCGGATGGCAGCTACACCAGTGCGCTCAATCAGGCACTGACGGCCGGCGGCGGCGTGATCCTGCGCTGGAAACATAATGCCAGCGTCACCTTCGAGCAGGGACCATGGATGGCAAACCTGGCCCAGAATTATCAGCAGTCGTACAACGACATACCGAGTAATCGCACGTCGGTAAGCCGTACTGTTGATGCCTACCAGACCTTTGACGCGCAGCTCGCTTACTCCGGTCTGAAATCGACCCGGCTCACGCTAGGCATGAAGAACCTGTTTGATCGCAATCCGCCTTATGCCAACTATGCAGCCGGCACCGGTCAGTTCGTCGGTGGCTATGACATCAGTTACAGCGATGTGCGTGGGCGCTTCCTGTACGCGACGGCGACACATACGTTCTGATTGCGGTCCTCAGGACGACAATCCTGCGGGCTGATGCTGGCGCGCAGGGTTGTCGGGAAGTGAAGTGTCGTGTCTGAAGTGTTCAAGAACCCCGCTCGAGCGAGCGGGGTTTTTTTTACGCCGGGGCGACGCTATTGCTGCAAATACGGCGCCGTCACATCCCGCGCCGCCATCGCCGCACCGATCATCATCAGCACTGGTCCGCTGCAGTTGGCCAGGCCTTCTTCGAGCTGGCTCAGTGGTAGCCGGTAGATCTGTTCGTCGATGCGACTGCAATTCTCCACCACGATCACTGGCGTTTCAGGCGGATGGCCAAGCGTCAGCAGGTTGCGCGCCGTCTTCACCGCTTCGCGCCCGCCCATGTACTGGACCAGCGTGTCGCACGCGGGCAGCGTGGTCTGATCGGGCATGTCCGGCGCGGTGCTGGAGGTAAAAAACGCGACGCTGCGGGCGATGCCGCGTCGGGTCAGTGGCTGCTTGCACGATGCCGCCGCGGCCAGCGCCGCAGTGATGCCGGGTACGATGGCACAGTCGATGCCGTGCGATTCAATTGCACGCAATTCTTCGTCGGCCCGGCCGAACAGCATCGGGTCGCCGCCTTTGAGTCGCACTACACGGCTGTATCTGGCAGCGGCATCGATGATCTGCTGGTTGATCACCAGCTGGGCCATCGAACGCTGGCCGCAGCGCTTGCCGACCGGGATCAGCACCGCTTGCGGGCACAGCGCCAGCATGTCCTCGGTGACGAGGGCGTCATACAGCACGACCTCGGCCTCGGCCAGCAAGCGTGCACCGCGCACCGTGATCAGATCAGCGGCACCGGGGCCGGCACCGACCAGCCAGACCTTGCCGTAAGTCGTCACGGTCTCAGGCCAGACGGATCATGCCAGCGGCCACCGTCTGGTGCGTGACTTCATCGATCAGGATGAAGGCGCCCGTGGTGCGGATGTCGTCATACGCGTCGGCCGCCAGCGGTTGCTGCACGGTCAGGCTGATGCTGGCGATGTCGTTGAGTTTCAGTCCGGTGGCTGGACGCTTTTCCTGCGTGTTGATATCGAGCAGCGTGTCCACGCCCGTGACCTTGGCCGCGACCTGGCGGGTGGTGTGCTTGAGCCAGTACTTGCGACGCATGTCGAGCGGTTCTTCGGACAGCCAGCAGACATCGGCAATGACGTTTTTGAGCAGCGTGGCCGGCCGGTCGGCCGAGACGATCATGTCGCCGCGCGAGATGTCGACATGCTCGTTGAGCAGCAGCGTGATCGATTGGCCGACCACCGCCGTCGTCAGCGAACCGTCGAGCGTGACGATGTCCTTGACGGTCGCGCTCTGTCCACCCGGTTGCACCGTCAGCTTGTCGCCGACGCTGACCGTGCCGGCTTCGATGCGGCCCATGTAGCCACGGAAGTCATTGGCTTCATGACCGGCATGACGCGCCACCAGTTGCACCGGAAAGCGCAACGGCTCGTCGTGCGATTCGTCGTAGACGCTCAGCGATTCGAGCAGGTCGATCAGCGTCGGACCCTGGTACCACGACAGCTTGTCGCTGGCGGTGACGACATTGTCGCCGGCCAGTGCTGACAGCGGAATCGGCTTGATGTCTTTCAGGCCCAGCGTGGCCGCGAATTCCATGTAGGCAGCGACGATGCGGTCGTAGACGGTCTGGTCGTAATTGACCAGATCCATCTTGTTGACGGCAACGACGATATGTTCGATGCGCAGCAGATGCGCGATGGTCGAATGGCGCTTGGTCTGGATCAGCAGTTCCACGCTGCCGTCGTCGCCCAGCTTCACTTTCGAGACATCAATCAGGATGATGACCGCGTCAGCAGTCGACGCACCGGTGACCATGTTGCGGGTGTACTGCTCGTGGCCCGGCGTGTCGGCGATGATGAACTTGCGCTTGGGTGTCGCAAAATAACGGTAGGCGACATCAATCGTGATGCCTTGTTCGCGTTCGGCTTCGAGGCCATCGGTCAGCAGCGACAGATCGATGGTGTCACCGACAGTGCGCTTGTGCTTGGCGCGTGACATCGCATCGAGCTGGTCGGCGAAGATGCCCTTGCTGTCAAACAGCAGGCGACCGATCAGCGTGCTCTTGCCATCGTCGACCGAGCCGGCAGTAATGAAGCGCAGCAGGCCGCGTTCGGCGGATTGTTTGGTTGTTGAGGTAGCTGGAGCGACTGCGGCATTCATCAGAAATATCCTTCTTTTTTACGTTTTTCCATCGAGGCTTCCGAGGTCTGGTCGTCCATCCGGGTCGCACCGCGTTCGGTGATTTGCGTGACGGCGGTTTCAGCAATGATCGCGTCGACCGTGTCGGCGTCCGAGGCAACCGGGCAGGTGCACGAAATGTCGCCGACGGTACGGAAGCGCACCATCATCGTTTCGACTTTTTCGCCGGGCAGTGGCGGGGTCAGGTCGGTCAGCGGCACCAGCAAACCGTTGCGCGGAATGACTTCGCGCTCGTGGGCAAAATAAATCGGTGGCAGTTCGAGTTTTTCGCGGGCGATGTATTGCCAGACGTCGAGTTCGGTCCAGTTCGAGATCGGGAACACGCGCATGTTTTCGCCGGGATGGACGCGGGTGTTATACAAGTCCCACAGTTCCGGGCGCTGGGCTTTCGGATTCCATTGGCCGAATTCGTCGCGGAACGAAAAAATCCGTTCCTTGGCGCGGGCTTTTTCTTCATCGCGGCGGGCACCGCCAATGCAGGCGTCGAACTTGTATTTGGCGATGGTTTCGAGCAGCGTCACGGCTTGCGCAGCGTTGCGCGAATCGGTGGCCGGATTGCGCAGGCGCACGGTGCCGCGCTGGATCGAGTCTTCGACCGAACCGACGATCAGGCGCTCGCCCAGTTCGGCTACGCGCTTGTCGCGGAAGGTAATGACTTCAGCAAAATTATGACCGGTATCGATGTGTACCAGCGGGAATGGAAAGGCACCCGGACGGAAGGCTTTTTCGGCCAGCCGCAGCATCACCACCGAGTCTTTGCCGCCCGAGAACAGCAGCGCCGGATTGGCGCACTCGGCGGCGACTTCGCGCATGATGTGGATGGCTTCGGATTCTAGCCAGTCGAGATGACGGTTGCTGGCCGCATCCGGAAAAAGGTTGTCTACTGCAGGATTCATGGTGTCTTTGAGAGGTAAGTTGTTGGGTCACGCTGCTGTTCAGGTCGATGTTCAGGCCGCTGTTCAGGTCGCCGATTTGATCCGGATCAGCTTGCCATCGACCACATGCAAACCGCATTCCTTGGAGTCCGGGTTTTCCCACCACCAGCGACCGGCACGCACATCTTCGCCCGGTTCGATGGCACGGGTGCATGGCTCGCAGCCGATCGACGGATAACCGCGATCATGCAGCGGGTTGTACGGCACGTCGTTGGCGCGGATGTATTTCCAGACATCGGCTTCGGACCAGTCCGCCAGCGGATTGAACTTGGTCATGTCGTGCGCTTCGTCGCGTTCCTGCACATCGAGTTCGGCGCGGGTGCTGGACTGGGCGCGGCGCTGGCCGGTGACCCAGGCGGTGTTGCCGGCCAGGGCGCGATTGAGAGGGTCAACCTTGCGGATGTGGCAGCACTCCTTGCGCAGGTCGACGCTGTCGTAGAAGCCGTTGAGCCCGTTATTCCGGACGTAGGCGTCGACGGCAACCGGGTCCGGTGTCATGCGCACGATGTCATACGCGTAGCGTTCCTTGATCGTGTCGAGCATGCCCAATGTCTCGGCATGCAGGCGGCCGGTTTCCAGCGTGAAGATACTGATCGGCAGGCCGGAATGCAGGATCATGTCGGTCAGCACCATGTCTTCCGCGGCCAGACTCGACGCAAAAACGGCCGGCGAAAAGTCGACGACGATGCGGCCCAGCGTGGCTTTGGTCGCGGCGACCAGCTTGTCGTAGTCGGTGATGGCGGCGGTGGTACTCATGATGATGTCGCCACCGGCCGATGCGCGCGCCGGAACAGCGGCGTCTTCTGGTCCAGCGAAGTCTGGTACGACTCCGAAAAATCGGTCAGGCCCTTGAGCGCGTCGTGGATGTTGCGGTCTTCCCGCGTGGCGAAGGCATCGAAGCCGACCCGGCTCATGTAAAACAGCTGGTCGCGCAGCACGTCACCAATGGCGCGCAGTTCGCCTTCATAGCCCATGCGGGCGCGCAGGTTGTAGGCGGTCGAATAACCACGACCGTCAGCGAATTTCGGGAAGTCGACCGCGATGACGGTGAAGCGGGCAAGGTCATCCTTGATCGCTTCGGCACGTTCGCTGCTGGCCAGCCAGACGCCGAGTTCGGCGCGATCAGCCAGTTCGTCACGGCGGGTTTGCCACACGCTCAGCGGCACGATGACTTTGCCAGCGGGCAGGACGATGGTCTCGGCGGTGTCGCCTTCGGCCAGGCGCAGTACGGTCCAGTCATCGCTGACGACGGCGCGGTGTTTGATGATGTCACGCATGGGCGTCTTCTCCGGCGATGTGATGTTTGGTCTTGATCGGGGTGGCGTAGACGTGCTCCTTGAACGGAGCCACGCCAACACGGCGGGTGGTGTCGATGAAGCGTTCGTCTTCGTAGCGGTCGCGTACATACACTTCAAGCAGACGCTCGATGACGACCGGCATTTGCTGCGCCGAGAACGACGGGCCGATGATCTTGCCGATCGAACTCTCGTTGCCTTGTGCGCCGCCAATCGAGACCTGGTACCACTCGGCGCCATCCTTGTCGACACCGAGGATGCCGATGTTGCCGACATGATGGTGACCGCAGGCGTTGATGCAGCCGGAGATGTTGAGTTCGATTTCGCCGATGTCATGCTGGAAGTCGAGGTTGTCGAAGCGCTCGGCAATGGCGGCCGCAATCGGGATCGACTTGGCATTGGCCAGCGAGCAGAAATCGCCACCGGGGCAGCAGATGATGTCGGTCAGCAGGCCGATGTTCGGCGTGGCGAGGCCGTGTGCCTTGGCTTGCTTGAACAGCTCGGGCAAGTCGGATTGCTTGACGTCGGCCAGCACCAGATTCTGTTCATGCGTGACGCGGATTTCGCCAAAGCTGAAGCGGTCTGCCATGCGTGCGACGAAGTCCATTTGCTCGGCCGTCGCGTCGCCGGGTGGCACGCCGGTTTTTTTCAGGGACAGCAGGACGATCGCATAGCCGGGCACTTTGTGTGCCTTGACATTGCGCCGGGTCCACGCGCCGAAGGCCTTGTCGCTGGTCTTTAACGCCGTGATGTCGGCGTCGTCGCCGGCAAAGGTCGTGTAGCCGTGCGGGGTGAAGTACGATGCGACGCGGTCGAATTCTTCTTGCGTGAGCGTGCTCGGGCCGTCTTTCAGGTCGACCCATTCGGCTTCGACCTGACGCTGGAATTCTTCGATGCCGATCGCCTTGACCAGAATCTTGATGCGCGCCTTGTAGATATTGTCGCGCCGGCCATGCTGGTTGTAGACGCGCATGATGGCTTCGGTGTAAGTCAGCATGTGCTTCCATGGCAGGAAATCGCGCACCACGCTGCCGAGAATCGGCGTGCGGCCCATGCCGCCGCCGGCCATCACGCGCAGGCCGAGTTCGCCGTCGGCATTGGTCATGACCGTGAAGCCGATGTCATGCACGGCTGTCGCAGCGCGGTCTTCGACGGCACCGTTGAAGGCCAGCTTGAACTTGCGTGGCAGGTAGGCAAACTCCGGATGGAAGGTGCTCCACTGGCGCATGATTTCGGCCAGCGGACGCGGGTCGATCAGCTCGTCGGCGGCGACGCCGCAGTATTCGTCCGAGGTGATGTTGCGGATGCAGTTGCCCGAGGTCTGGATCGCGTGCATTTCGACCGAGGCCAGGTCGGCCAGGATCTGCGGCGTTTCTTCGAGGTTGATCCAGTTGTACTGGATGTTCTGGCGGGTCGTGAAGTGGCCGTAGCCGCGGTCATACTTGCGGGCGATCTCGGCAAACATGCGCATCTGGTTCGACGACAGCATGCCGTACGGGACGGCCACGCGCAGCATGTACGCATGACGCTGCATGTACAGGCCGTTTTGCAGGCGCAGCGGTTTGAATTCTTCTTCGGTCAGTTCGTCGGCAATGCGGCGACGTACTTGGTCGGCATACTGGGCGATGCGTTCCTTGACGATCTGGTGGTCGTACTGGTCGTAGTGATACATCGTGAATCCTGACTTGAATAATGATGCTAAATGAGGTGATAACCGGGGTGATAACCGGAGTGATAACCGCGCGTCCGGACGCTGTGCGGTTGCCTAAAACACCAGCTTGAATGCAACTCCGGTCAGCGTCACGGCCAGCAGGCCGCGCAACAGTTTATCCGGCACGGCCCGTGCTGCCAGCGATCCGAGCGTAATGCCAGGCACCGAACCGATCAGCAGCATGATCAGCAATGCCCAGTTGATCGATCCGATCCACCAGTGGCCTAGCGCGGCAATGGCCGTCAATGGTACGGCATAGGCAATGTCAGTGCCGGCAATTTCTGCTGGCTTGAGTTTCGGATACAGCAAAACCAGCAACGTGGCACCAACGGCACCGGCACCAATCGAGGAAATCGTCACCAGCGTACCGAGCACGACACCGGCAATCACGGTGGCCGTCGCCTGGCGGGAACCTTCCAGCTGGTATTGCGGATGCGCCGCCATCCAGCGCTGCATGCGGGTGCGAAACAGGATCGCCAGCACGGTCAGCATGACCGATCCGGCAATCGAGTAGCGGATGATCTGGGCGATGGAGTCGTCAAGCCCGCCAAAATATTTGAGTACCAGTGTGGCCGCTACTGCGGCTGGCAGAGCACCCAGACACAAGCGCCTGACGATGTCCCACTGGACATTGCCGCGAAAACGATGCGCGAAGGTGCCGGCGACTTTGGTGGCCGAGGCGAAGGCGAGGTCGGTGCCGACGGCGACTGTTGGCGAGATACCGAACAGTAAAGTCAGCAGCGGCGTCATCAGCGATCCGCCGCCCACACCCGTCAGGCCAACCAGCAAACCGACCGCAAAACCTGAAACGATATAAGAAAGAGTCATGACATCCTGATCAAAGTAGCCCGAATCGTAATAAAATTCGGGCTAGTTGCCAACTACAGAGTAACTATTTGCTTATATGCGCTACGGGCATAAGCAAACTCGGCAAGCGTCGCTTCAGGCTGCGTGATCTGATCCAACAGAAAGTCTCCATGAATTTGCATCAATTCCGGTTTGTGCGCGAAGCCGTGCGTCAGAACTACAATCTGACTGAAGCGGCCAAGGCGCTGTTTACGTCACAGCCGGGCGTCTCGAAAGCCATCATCGAACTCGAGGAAGAACTCGGCGTCGATATTTTTACCCGTCATGGCAAGCGCATTCGTGGCCTGACCGAACCCGGTCGCGCGGTCTTGAAGGCGGTCGAAGTCATCATGCAGGAAATCGATAGCCTGAAAAGTATCGGTCAGGAATTCGCCGCCCATGACAGCGGCAGCTTCACGATCGCGACCACGCACACGCAGGCACGCTATGCCTTGCCGAAGGTGGTGCAGGCCTTCACGCAGCGTTTTCCGAAAGTGCGGCTGTCGCTGTTGCAGGGCAATCCGAAGCAGGTTGCGGATCTGGTGCTGAGCGGCCACGCCGATATTGCGCTGGCCACCGAATCGATCATGTCGATGGCCGGGCTGGTCTCGATTCCGTGTTACCAGTGGGAGCATGTGGTGGTGGTGCCACCCGAGCATCCGCTGCTGAAATCGAAGGCACTCACGCTTGACGAGATCGCGGCGTATCCGTTGATTACCTATGACAGTGCATTCACCGGTCGCGCCAAGATCGACCATGCGTTTCAGTTGCGCAATCTGAAGCCGGATGTGCTGCTCGAGGCCATTGATGCGGATGTCATCAAAACGTACGTCGAACTCGGCTTGGGCGTTGGCATCATCGCCGGCATGGCGTACGATGCCGAGCGCGACAAAAACTTGCGGATGATTTCTGCCGGTCACCTGTTCGGCACCAACGTGTCGCGGGTCGCGCTCAAGCAAGGGGCTTATCTGCGCAGCTATGTCTACACGTTCATCGAACTGCTGACGCCGACCCTGAACCGCAAACTGATCGATCAGGTCATGAGCGGCGAAAAAGAAATGTATGAGCTGTAATGCGGAACTGTAATTCGACAATCTGGACAACAATGAGTGTGAATCAATGAGTACCAATTCCAATAGCAATATCAATCTCAATACCAACATGGCTGAGTATTACGCCAAGCGTGCCGACCAGCATGACAACGTGTATGCCAGACCGGAGCGCCAGGCCGACCTGCCCGTGGTGCGCGACTGGTTGCAGCAAGCCGTCGCCGGCCAGCGGGTTCTGGAGATCGCTTGCGGCACCGGTTACTGGACCGCTGAAGCGGTCAAGACGGCCGAGCATGTGCTGGCCACCGATATCAATGCCGATGTGATCGCCATTGCCCGGGCCAGAAACCTGCCGGCTGACAAGGTCGACTTTGCGCTGGCCGATGCGTTCGCGATCGAGACCGATCAGCCGTTCACGGCTTGCCTGGCCGGTTTCTGGTGGTCGCATGTGCTGCGCGAGCAGCAAGACAGTTTCATGGAGCGGTTGCGCGAACAACTGGGCAAGGACACGCTGGTGGTGATGATGGATAACGTCTATGTCGAAGGCATCAGCACGTCGATCGCCCGCACCGATTTGCTGGGCAACACCTTCCAGATTCGTCGGCTTGGTAGTGGTGAGCGCTACGAGGTGGTCAAGAATTTTCCGAGTGATAGCGGCTTGCGCAAGCGGCTTTCACCGCATCTGAAAGACATCCGTATTCAGCGTATTGAGCATTACTGGATGTTGACTGGGCGGTTGAAGTAATCAGTTTGTTCGATCGTAAATGGAGCATTCGGTGCAATGCCTTTCAGTTATTGCACCCTTGTATGCTGTTTTTAACGGTTGATTTTGATTAGATTGATGTGGCATCAAAGATATCGGAAAGAG
>NZ_JASJWR010000030.1:0-63680 GCF_035019065.1 Actimicrobium sp. CCI2.3
CTGTCGCCCTCCGTCTTTGAACGGAAAATGGCAGAAATACTTCCATTGGGGTGTCCGAAATAACTTGACCACTACAGCGGCCATGTCTCCGATCACTTTTCAAATCCGGCACCCTGACAATGCACTCGTTGCCGCGAACGGACCAGTCACCGTGGATGCCATTGGTGGAAACCTCGTCAGTGATGTGTCGGCCTATACGGTCTACCTGAACAATGTCTTGATCGCTCCTGGCTCTCTGGTAGCAACACCAACTTCCCTCCGCATCTCCGCGCCGTTGACAGACGGCGTCAATATGCTCTTGATCTTTGCACCTGACGAGGACGGAAATGTCATTGAAGCCCAACTGCCGTTTGGTGCGGGAGTATCGGATGTGACAGGAAGAGTAGTCGACAAGGCCGGCAATCCCGTTGCCGGCGCAAAGGTCGTTGCCGCACTCGGTGACGATGCGAAGCTGGCTGCAGAAACCACGACCGATACGGGTGGCAACTATAAATTGGGCAACTTCCCGACGCGCACTGTCCTCATTTCGGTGATTGGCCCATCCGGTCTTCCGGGCACGACCTCCGGCGTACCCGGCACAACTTTTCCCACCACGGCGCTGGTTGAACTGGATACGCCGGTCGCTACGTTAAATAACGATTTCAGTCAGGGCATCCTGGGCTGGAAAAATCCGGGCAATGCCAAACTCACGCTCATCCCGCACACGGAAACAGTCGGCCCGACCACTCCCCAATCCACGACGGCCGCCTTGCTGCATCTCATCCACCAGTGGCTTCCGTTTCCTGCGGCATATGCCCAGGAAGTCATTAAAAAAGACCTGCAAATTTCAACCAATGGAAAGGGCCCGAAGACGGTGTCCTATACCTTCACTCCGACCAGCACCACCTCCTCGATAAAACTCCGTTACCGGTTCCAGACGAGCGAATTTCCAACCTTTTACAACACCAGATATAACGACGCGTTTGACGTCAGGATACGCAGTGAAGAGGGCCCGAGCGCAGCGGCCTCTGGCACCATGAATGGCCTCGGTGCGTCAGCATTTGATGCTGGTGGCTCAACTGCGTGGAAAGAATTATTTTTAACGCTACCGCCCAAAACAGACGGGCCAGCAAAACCCGTGCAAATCGACATTACGGTAGCCAATGTTGGTGATGGTGTTGTGGACTCGTCCGTCATTCTGGATGCGGTCGGTGTCAGTAAAGTGGACGTAACCAGTGCAGCACTTTTTGATATCGATGACACCGCCTTGACGCACTTCAGCGCGGCACCCCACCCCTTCTTTAATGGCAATACGCATGTCCATGCGACTTTTTCGTTAAATGGTCCTGAAGAAGACAAGGTGACCTCGTTGGCGCTGCAGGTATTTCAAGGCGGTGTGCTGAAGGCGAGCGGCGAACTGGTTGACACTCTGAAGCCCAGCATTTACGTGCCTTTTGGCAGCAAAGGGTCGATTGTTTTTCCCAACAAAGCGTTGGCGTTTGAAATTCCCTCATCCGCACTTCGAGCCATCAACACGGTAGCGGATGACAACCTCACCTTGAAGCTGGAAGTAAAAACTGAAAAAGGTGAGACCGCCGTCAAGGAAATAGGGAGTTATCCATTGCTTGCGCTCTGGACAGGAACGGCCCGCTATGGCGAACGAAATAGCTTGGAAGGCGGCGACGGCTGGGCTCGGCCAAGTAGCCTCACTATTTTTTCCAGGATATCCGCGACATACGGCGATTTCAGCAATATGCATGGCGGGGCCATGGCACCGCATGCCTCGCACCGCACCGGGCAGGATGCCGATGGCTGGTTTCCGGGATACAACGCGAGAGATGCAGCGACGGCGGCAAAAATGGTGGACATCCTCAACACGCCAGGTGTACGGCTCAATGCCAAGATTGCATATGTAACCTACACGGCAAAAGCGGGCAATGCGTTCTATGACGCGATCAAAGGCGTGACGCTTGCGGATGGACGGCCAGCAGCCAGCGTCATACGGCCGTTCGCCGGGCACACGACCCACTTTCATGTCAACACCAGCAATCCGGTAAAACTCGGCACCTTGTCGCAAGGCTCTGATGACGCCCCTTTCCGATAACTTTTTTCTACTGCGCCATTTTTAGGCTCGACACGGTACAGAGGGAGGCCTCGTCCTGCCCTCTTTCCCAGCACAATCCGCCCGACTGCAGCGCAGGATGGGGCGTGCCTTCATGGTCGATGCGTGCCGATACCGTACGCCAGCCACGCACGCCTTGCCGGTCCAGCTCCATGCGCAGCAACCAGCCGGTCGTATTGTCAGGATCGGTGAAACCATCGAACACGAAATTGCCCAGGCTGTAGATGATCGGTTTGCCCTGGTACTGTTCGACATCCTGGATCACATGCGGATGACCGCCCACGACGGCGTCGGCCCCGGCGGCGATCATCAATCGCGCCAGTTGCCGCTGGCGCTTGCCGGCAAGGGGTTCATGCTCCCAGCCCCAATGCATCACCGGTATCACCAGGTCGGCACGATACCGGCTGCGCGCCAGGCCGATATCGAGGCGGATCTGCTCGTCTTCGCTCCAGGCGATACCCGGCTTATCGGTATCGGCCTCGAAGCTACGTGGGAAAAATTCGTTATAACCGAGCAGGGCAACCCGCAAGCCATTGCGTTCGATGATCAACGGCCTATGCGCCTGCGCGAGGTCGCGCCCGCCGCCAAAATACGCGATGCCCTGGTTCTCCAGCAGACCGAGCATTTGCGCAAAAGCCACCGGCCCGAAATCGCCGGAATGGTTATTGGCAAGTGCCACGGCATCGAAGTGACGCTTGAGGACCGGCAGCGTGCGTGGATGGGCGCGAAAGGTGTACGGCTTGTCGGCTTGCGCCGTGCCTTTGGTGGCGACCACGCACTCGAGGTTGCCGATACGGATATCGGCTGAGTCCAGAATTGATGCGAACGGCGCGAAGGGATCACGACCGCTTTTAATGACCTTGCCAGGCGTTTCATCAAGCATGATGTCGCCGACAAAAGCGATCGACACCGACGGCTCGGCGGCCGATACCGGCGTCAACCGGAGCAGTCCGGCCAGCAGCGCCATCAGAACACAGGACTTCATGATGCCACCTCCAGCAGCGTGCATTGGTACTGCAATTCACGCTCCAGGTCGGGCGCATAGACAAAATGGATGCCCGTCAAGGACGCAGGCGACGCGGAGGGCGAGGGATACGTCGCCTGATGCAGCAGCACAGATTGGTTCCGGGCCTGACCGTAGGTGTACAGCTTGATGTAATCGACCTGCCGTTCATTGCCGATCATCACAGCCTTGAAGCGGAACCGTCCATTGATGTCGATGCCTCTGACACGATACGGATCGTCGGTCGGCGTCACGTCCAGCATACGTGTGACACCACCCTGTTCGAGTTCGCAACGCAAGACCGGAGATGCCAGCAGCGTGACCGGGATCAGTGCAGCAACCAGGCAAGTTGCCAACCATGCGTGCCGTACTTGGTGTTTGAAATCCGGGCAGTACCGATCACTCAGCCAATCCATGGTGTCCTCATTTTCTGGACGTCGTGCTTTTCGCATCGAGCGTCCGTTAAGCAGTCTTCAACGCAGTCGTCAAAGCAGCGGGCAAAGTATCCGGCAATATTGCGCTTATAACAATATCTGTCGACACCCATCACGCAACGCACTTTTCTGTTTGAACTACGTCAACGCCAACAAGCTGCCTTTGGCATTTTTTCAAGCTTTCACGCATGCTTCGGGTATAACTGGACGATACAGAATCAGATAGGAACGCATGCCTCTCGATTACCCTACCCTTGATTTGCTCCGACTGTCCCACCCCGCTTGGCGCTTGCTGCGATCAGATCACGCATCACTGATCGCCAGCTTCCTGGAGCGCGCTTTCATCACGCCGAACCTGCGCGTGATCGCCCAATCCGATCTGGCCGAAGCGCTCGACGATGAATTGTTCGGCTTGCGCGAGCGCTACGGTGCCGACACCTACCCGAAACCCGCGCTCGACTATCTCAATGACTGGGCCAATACCGACAAGGGCTGGCTGCGCAAGTTTTACCAGCAAGGCTCTGACGAGCCGCATTTCGACCTGACACCATCGACCGAAAAAGCCATCGCCTGGCTAGGCACGCTGGCTGAGCGCAGTTTCGTCGGTACCGAATCACGCTTGCTGACGCTGTTCGATCTGCTCAAGCAAATCAGCAGCGGCAGTGACGACAATCCAGCCACCCGACTGGCCCAATTGCACCAGCAGCGCGATGCCATCGATGCCGACATCGCGCGCGTCCTGGCCGGCGATGTTGCTGTCCTCGACGACACGGGACTGAAAGATCGTTTCCAGCAATTCACGGCACTGGCGCGCGAACTGCTGACCGACTTTCGCGAAGTCGAACATAACTTTCGCGGACTCGACCGACGTGTGCGCGAACGCATCGCCCTGTGGGATGGGGCCAAAGGGGAATTGCTGGAACAGATCATGGGCGAACGCGATGCGATTGCCGATTCGGACCAGGGCAAGAGCTTTCGCGCGTTCTGGGATTTCCTGATGTCGAGCAGCCGACAGGAAGAATTATCGACGCTGCTCGACCGCGTGCTAGGGCTGGCACCCGTGGCCGAGCTCAAACCCGATGCGCGGATCCGGCGCGTACACTATGACTGGCTAGAAGCCGGTGAGCACACGCAGCGCACGGTGGCACACCTGTCGCAACAATTACGGCGCTTCCTCGATGATCAGGCCTGGCTGGAAAACCGCCGCATCATGGATATCCTGCGCGGCATCGAAGTACGTGCACTAGCCGTACGCCCCATGCCACCACCGGGTGTCGTCATGCAAATCGACGACACCGCAGCCGATCTCGACTTGCCGATGGAGCGGCCACTCTTCACACCGTCCATCAAGCCGCGCATCACCGATATCGCGCTGGAGTCCGGGGCCGACGACACGTCCGCAGCGACCCTGCAGACACTGTATGACCAGGTCGTGATCGACAAGCCGCAACTGGTCCGGCAGGTTCGACATGCGTTGCAAGACCGAGCCCAAGTGACGCTGCGCGAAGTCTGCGCACTGCATCCGTTGCAACATGGACTGGCCGAACTGGTGGCCTACCTGCAACTGGCCAGCGACACCTTCACCAGCATCGTCGACGAAGATGCCAGCGAGCCGATCATCTGGAGCCGCACCGGCGACGATGGCCAACTACTCCACAAGCAGGCGATCCTGCCGCGCGTGATTTTTTTGAGGTAACAATGACTGACGAAACCCAACGGGACGCACCACATGGCCCCGACAGCGCCGACTTGTCTGCGCTGGTGATCGTTTTGCTCAAGGGCGTGCTGTACCGGGATGGCGATGCCGGCCTCTGGAACGGCTTGCTCAACTTGCAGGCACGCGTGCGCGACTATGTCCTGGTGCTGGGTCTTGAGCTGGTGCTCGACGAAGCTGAAGGCTATGCGTTTCTGCGTTCGCGGTCGATGACCGAGGACGATGATGCCGCGAAGCTGCCGCGACTGGTGGCGCGCCGGCCGCTGTCGTTTCCGGTCAGCCTGCTGCTGGCGCTGTTGCGCAAGAAAATGGCCGAGTTCGATGCCAGTGGCGGCGACTCCCGACTGATTCTGGAGCGCGACGCGATCGTCGACCTGATCCGCCTTTTTCTGCCGGAGAGCAGCAACGAAGTCCGCCTGATCGATCAGGTCGACACCCACATCAACAAAGTCGTCGAGCTCGGTTTTCTGCGCAAACTCAAGGTCGGCCCGCCCGCCTTTGAAGTGCGACGCATCCTGAAAGCCTTCGTCGATGCGCAATGGCTAGCCGAATTCGACACGCGGCTGGCGGCCTACCAGAGCACGCTCAACGGAGTCACAACGCATGAATAAACCCGGCGAACAACAGACCTTCGGCATGGACTTTATCGCCGATGACACCCTCTCCGGCTTCCGGTTGCAGCACCTCGAAGTTTTCAACTGGGGCACCTTCGATGGCCGGGTCTGGTCGCTCGATCCCGACGGCAAGAATGCCTTATTGACTGGCGATATCGGCTCCGGCAAATCGACGCTCGTGGATGCGGTGACGACACTGCTGGTGCCAGCCCACAAGATTGCCTACAACAAGGCCGCCGGAGCCGACAGCAAGGAGCGCACGCTGCGCTCGTACGTGCTGGGGCATTACAAGTCCGAGCGCAACGACGGCAGCGGCAGCGCCAAGCCGGTTGCGCTGCGCGACCACAACAACTATTCGGTGATCCTTGGCGTATTCCATAACGCCGGCTACGACCAGACCATCACGCTGGCGCAAGTGTTCTG
Source organism: Actimicrobium sp. CCI2.3 (assembly GCF_035019065.1). Lineage (NCBI taxonomy): Bacteria > Pseudomonadati > Pseudomonadota > Betaproteobacteria > Burkholderiales > Oxalobacteraceae > Actimicrobium > Actimicrobium sp. CCI2.3. The sequence continues at coordinate 6,290 of NZ_JASJWR010000030.1, forward strand.
GATGAAGGACGCGCAAGGCCAGCCGGCACGCTTTTTTGTCGGTGCCGAAAAGGCCATGACGATCGCCACCGACTTCGCCCAGTTCGGTGCCGACATCGGTGCGCTGCGCAAGAAATTGCGTGCTGCCGGAGCAGATGTTTTTGACACCTTCCCGCCGTATGCGGCGTGGTTCCGGCGTCGCTTCGGCATTGAAAACGACCAGGCACTGGAACTGTTCCATCAAACCGTCTCGATGAAATCCGTCGGCAACCTGACTGACTTCGTGCGCAATCACATGCTCGAACCGTTCGATGTCGCGCCGCGCATTGCCGCCCTGATTGGCCATTTTGATGACTTGCACCGCGCTCATGAAGCGGTACTGAAAGCCAAGCAGCAAGTCGCGTTACTGACACCGCTGGTCGCCGATTGCGTGCGCCATGGTGAACTCATCGCCACGTCCGATGACTTGCGCGCTTGCCGCGATGCATTGCGCAGTTACTTCGCCAGCCTCAAGAGCGATCTTCTCGACAAGCGCCTCGCCAACCTGGTCGAAGAATGGACCCGACAGGATCATCAAGTACGCCGCCTGACCCAATTGCTGGCAGAACGTCGCAGCGAAGAAAGCGACCTGCGCCGCAGCATCGCCGACAACGGCGGCGACCGGCTGGAACGACTGGCCAGCGAGATCACACGCAAGAGCGGCGAGCGCGATGTGCGCGAACGCAAGTCACGCCGGTATGCCGAGCTCGCACGTGCGGTCGGTGAAACCCCGTGCGACGAGGAAGCCGCTTTTCTGGCACAGCAACAGCGCCTGTCGGAACTGGTCGAATCGGCCCGCACGCAAGATGCCAGCATGGAAAATCGACTGACCGAACACGGTGTCAGCCTGCGTCAGGGCAAACTGGAACATGACGCGCTGAGCACCGAGATCACCAGCCTGAAAGCGCGTCGCAGCAATATTCCGGTCGAGCAAATCATGATGCGCGCTGCGCTGTGTACCGCGCTGAAACTCTCCGAAGACGACATGCCGTTTGCCGGCGAACTGCTGCAAGTGCGCGACGACGAACGTGCCTGGGAGGGTGCCGCGGAACGGCTGTTGCGTGGCTTTGGCCTGTCGTTGCTGGTGCCCGAGGCACACTACGCGCGCGTTACCGAATGGGTCGAAAAGACCCACCTGCGTGGGCGACTGGTGTACTTCCACGTCCGCCCATCATCACGCAAGGAGTCGGCCAGCCTGCATCCCGATTCGCTGGTACGCAAGATGGCCATCAAGCCTGACTCGTTATTTTATGACTGGCTGGAGCGCGAACTGGCTCAGCGCTTTGACGTGCCCTGCTGCACGACGCCAGAACAGTTTCGACGCGAAGCCCGCGCCATCACGCAAGGCGGCCAGATCAAGACCGGCGGCGGTCGCCACGAAAAAGACGACCGGCACCGCATTGATGACCGCAGTCGCTTTGTGCTCGGCTGGACCAATGCCGCGAAGATCGCAGCACTCGAAGCACAGGCGCGCACGCTGGAAGAAAAGCTGGCCGATCTCGGCAGCCTGATCTCACGCATCCAGGCGCTGCGCAAGACGCTGACCGAACGCCTGACGGCGCTGTCGCAACTGCACGAATACACCGACTTCGATGAGCTCGACTGGCCAGCGCTGGCACGCGAGATCGCGCAATTGCACGCCGAAAAGGAGGCGCTGGAATCGGCGTCGGATGTGCTGAAAAAACTGGCAGAGCGCTTGCAGGAAGTCAGCGCGTCCCTGGCCGAATCCGAGCGCGAACTGGAAACGCACAAGGACAAGCGTTCGAAGATTGACCAGAAAAAACAGGATGCCGAACTGGCTCAGGCAAGTGTCATCCATATCCGCGATGATGCCGCGTTCACGACCCACTCCCAGCGCTTCGTCCGGCTCGACACGCTGCGCAGCGAGGCGCTCGGCGAGCATCAGTTATCGGTCGACTCGTGCGACAACCGCGAGCGGGAATTGCGCGACTGGCTGCAGGGACGTATCGATGCAGAAATGCGCAAACTAGACCGGCTGCGCGACAGCATCATCAAGGCAATGAGCGCCTACAACGACGCGTTCAAGCTCGATACCGCCGAGGTCGATGCCAACATCGATGCGGCCTTTGAATACCGCACCATGCTCGACAATCTCCGGGCCGACGACTTGCCACGTTTCGAGGCGCGCTTCAAGGAGCTGCTCAACGAAAACACCATCCGCGAAATTGCCAACTTCAATTCGCAACTGGCACGCGAACGCGAAACCATCCGCGAGCGCATCAGCCGCATCAATGAATCGCTAACCCGCATCGACTACAACCCGGCGCGCTACATCGTGCTTGAAGCCCAGGTCACGCCGGATGCCGATATCCGCGACTTCCAGGGCGAGCTGCGAGCCTGCACCGAAGGCTCGCTGAGCGGCACCGACGATGCACACTATTCGGAAGCCAAGTTCTTGCAGGTCAAGCAGATCATCGAACGCTTTCGAGGTCGCGACGGCTTGTCCGAACAAGACCGGCGCTGGACTGCCAAGGTCACTGACGTGCGTAACTGGTTCGTTTTTGCCGCCAGCGAACGCTGGCGCGAAGATGACACCGAGCACGAGCATTACTCGGATTCGGGCGGCAAGTCAGGCGGACAAAAAGAGAAGCTGGCCTATACCGTACTGGCTGCCAGCCTGGCCTATCAGTTCGGCCTGAAATTCGATGAAGTGCGTTCGCGCTCGTTCCGCTTCGTGGTCATCGATGAAGCGTTCGGACGCGGCTCGGATGAATCCGCACAGTACGGCTTGCGCCTGTTTGCCCAGCTCAATTTGCAACTGCTCATCGTCACGCCATTGCAAAAAATTCATATCATCGAACCGTTCGTGGCCAGCGTCGGCTTTGTCCATAACGAAGACGGTCGCGCCTCAAAGGTACGCAACTTGTCGATTGAAGAATACCGTGCCGAAAAAGCCCGGCTGGCCGGATGAAGTGGACCACTCCGTCCGACCTGATCGCGCAATTGCACAAGCTGTGGGAGCGCGGCGATCTGCTGGCCAGCACGGTGACCGGTGCGTCACTGTTTCCCCGCCGGCTGCTGCTGAAATCGCCCTCCTCGACCGAACTGAGCGGGCACTTCGATGCCGCACGAACGTGGATCGCTGCGATCAATACGCTGCCGCACTGCCGCGTCGTCCAGCGCACGTTCCGGCACCCGGTGCTCGGTACCAATAGCGTGCCGGATGCAGTCTGGATCGATCGCCTCGACGATGCCCTGCTGCTGCTGGACAAACATCGTGATGCACGTCGCTTCGGCGCGCTGCTCGACCAGACGCGTGCGCGTCAGCCCGCCGTGCTGCCGTGGCTGGCTCTCCGGCCACTGCAAGCGCTGGCACTCCACGATGAATGGCCACACCTGCTGGCTGTGGTCGACTGGATGCAGGCACATCCGCGTCCTGAGCGCTATCTGCGCCAGGTCGATATCGCCGGCATCCATAGCAAATTCATCGAAGCGCATCGCGGCGTGCTGGGTGCCTTGCTCGACCTCGCACTGCCTGCCCAAACCATTGACGCAGCCGCTACGGGCAATGCCGGTTTTGCGCGCCGGTACGGCTTTCGTGACAAGCCGTTGCGCATCCGTTTCCGCCTGATTGATCAGGCGGGACTGGACACCGACATCACACTCGATGGTGCCAGTTTTGCCCGCCTCGATCCGCCCGTCACCCGCGTTTTCATCACTGAAAACGAAATCAATTTCCTGTCCTTGCCGCTGGCTCGGGACAGCATGGTGCTCTTCGGTGCCGGTTATGGCTTCGACGTACTGCGTGAAAACAACTGGCTCACGCGTTGTCGCCTGATCTATTGGGGCGATATCGACACCCATGGCTTTGCCATTCTCGATCAGTTACGCAGCCAGTTTGCGCACGTCGAGTCGCTGATGATGGACCACGCCACATTGCTGGCCTTTGCCACGCAATGGGGAAAAGAAGACACGCCGACACGACGTGAACTGCCTCACCTGCAACTCAACGAACGGGCGTTGTACGACATGTTGTGCGACAACCGGCTGGGCCAGAACGTGCGCCTGGAGCAAGAAAGAATCGGTTTCGGCTGGGTCGAATCAGCATTGACAGCGCTCGCTGGTGACTGAAGGGTGCCTGTCCGGCACTCATGGAAAAATGCACCGATTCAATTTGCAACACCTCTCAAGCAATCTTCCCCTCAATCCTGATTACCGACTATTATTGACCAAGAGTTACAATTTAATCCATTTCTCAGACATGGAAACATGAGCGTAAACGACCTCCAACAATCCCTGAAACGCCACGTGGCACCGACTGCGGGATCGGGTCCGCGCCGGTTGCGCTTCCTTAAAAACAATAGCGCAATGATGCTGTTCTGGGCCTTTCTTTGCGCTGTCCTGATTGCCTTTCATGTCAGTGAACAGCACGCCAACGGAACGCCTGAGCTAATCACGCTATTGCCGGCGCTCATTGCATTGACGGCAGCCTGGTTGTGGTCTTCTCGCGCCTGGCATCGATACCAGAGAAATGAAGTCCGGGAATCCTACCGCATGGCGACCGAGTGCAGCATTGACGGCATATCCATCCTGATGGCAATCAATGACAAGCAAGGCAATACCGTCGATTTCCTCATCAGTGATTGCAATAGCCGGGGTGCCCTGTTCTATGGGGTCGATGCGACCACACTGATTGGCATGCACTTGTCCGAACTGATTTCGGCGACGCACTTTACCGAGATGATGGCAACGATGCGTACCGCACTCAAGCTTGGGTATGTCGAGGATGAATTGCGAGGTCACCGCGAGCATCCGCACGAACCAGAATGGATGCACCGCAAGCTCGTGCGCACCGGCACTGGCATCGCCATGACATTGCGCGACATCTCGGAAAGGAAAATACACGAGCGCGAACTCTGGCGCATGGCGAACGAAGATAGCCTGACCGAGTTACCAAATCGTAATTGGCTCACCGGCTTCTTGCCAGACGCGATCAAGCAGGCACGCCAGACGGACCGCATGGTCGCCGTCCTGTTCATTGACCTCGATGATTTCAAGGACGTCAATGACACCCTCGGCCACTCTGCCGGCGATGAACTGTTACGGATGGCGGCACAACGCCTGAAATCGTTCTTGCGTCCGGGTGACCATGTCGCCCGGCTCGGTGGCGACGAATTTACTGTCATCCTCTCGGCCATTGCCGATCGCCATGCCAGCGCACTGGTTGCACAGCGCATCATCGATGCCTTTACCACCCCTTTCGAGCTAGGCCATGGCACGGATACGGTGGGCATCTCGATCGGCATCAGCCTGTTTCCGTACGATGGCGACGCCGCTGGTGACTTGCTGAAAAATGCCGACATCGCGATGTACTGTGCAAAAACGGCTGGGAAAAATCGCTACCAGTTTTATGAGCCGCGCATGTCGGAAGCGCTGAAAGCCAGAGTCGATATCGAACGCGCCCTGCATTGTGCGATCGAGCGCAATGAATTCGTGCTCTTCTATCAGCCACGCATTAATGCCGACAATGGACAACTGGTCGGACTGGAAGCACTAGTGCGGTGGCAACATCCGGAACGGGGTATGGTGCCGCCGCTTGAGTTCATTGCCATTGCTGAAGAAACGGGCATGATCCTCGCTCTGGGGGAACTCGTTATCGAAGAAGTCTGCAGCCAGCTTGCCCGCTGGCGCGAAGCCGGCCTGGCGGTTGTTCCGGTGTCGGTTAACGTCTCGCCACGCCAGTTTGACAAGGGCAACACCAAGGCCTTGTTCGCAACGCACATGCTGCGCCACAGGATTGATGCTGGTCTGGTCGAGATCGAAATTACCGAGTCATTGATGATGGGCGAAGAGGAGGAGCTGTCGCACGAACTCCGAACGATCCGCGCGCTGGGCATCAAGTTACTGGTCGATGATTTTGGTACCGGTTACTCGTCCCTGTCGCAATTGCAACGGCTCGCCATGGATGTCCTGAAGGTCGACCGCGCGTTCACGTCAGAGCTCGGCAAAACAACGGAAGGCGAGGTATTTTTCCGGGCTATTGTTTCAATGGCGCATGCGCTGGGCATGACCGTCGTGGCCGAAGGAGTCGAAACCGTCGAGCAATTGCGCATCCTGCAATCACTCAACTGCGATGAAATCCAGGGTTATCTGATCTCGCGACCGGTCCCCGCGAGCGACATACCGACCATGCTGCAACAGCGCTACTTGCAATGCCACTCCGGTCAAATCGTCTTCCCTGCCCCCGTCAAGACAGACATTGCTTTGTGGCCAGCAACACCGTAGTCTCCGGCCAGGAGATTTCGATGACTAACTTGCAGGCCCCTTATTTCAACATTCTGACCGGAGCCGGACCAGCACTGCTGGTGCTGGCACTGACCGGTTGCGCCAGTGGCCACCGCAGTGGGGCAGCCGATGTACCCGGGCCGGTCATCGCCGGCAGCGGCGTCACCGTCTTCGCTGCCGGTGACATTGCCGATTGCCGCCAGAGCGCTGCTGCCGACACGATGGCGGCCCGAAGCGCAGAATTGATCGCCGCCGGCCTGGCCAATGATGCCAGCGCAATCGTCCTGACGCTTGGCGATAACGTCTATCAATCCGGCACCTCCGCGGAACATGCCGACTGCTATGCCCCGACTTGGGGGCGCTTCAAGCAACGTACCTTGCCCAGCCCCGGCAACCACGAGTACTACAGCGTGGGCGCGGCCGGCTACTACGATTATTTCGGCGATCTGGCTGGCCCGCAACGACGCGGCTATTACAGCACCGAGGTCGGCGACTGGCATCTGATGTCGTTGAACAGTAACCTCAAAGGCGCTGCCCAGCAGGCCCAGCTCGACTGGCTCAAGGCCGATCTGGCGGCGCATCCGTCGCTTTGCTCGCTGGCATTCTGGCATCACCCAGTGCAAAGCTCGGGTGGTCACGGTAGCAATGAGCACATGCGCGCCGTATGGCAACTCCTGGCCAGCGCCGGCACTGACCTGATCCTGTCGGCACATGACCACGACTACGAACGCTTCGCACCACAAGAACCGAATGGTGCCATGCGCCAATTTGTCGTCGGCACCGGCGGTGCCGAGCTATCGCCATTTCGCTTCTTTGTCGCAGGCAGTGAAACCGCCAACAACAATACCTTTGGCGTGCTCAAACTGATCCTGAAAAAAACCGGCTACGAATGGGACTTCGTGCCGGTCGGTGGTGGCCTGTTCCGCGATCATGGCAGTGCACGCTGCGTCGCGATGACTGGAAAATAAGAGGCCGGGACACTCTTCCCGGCCCGACTGCCGTTAGCGCAGAATCCGGTAACACGGCGAATAGGCAGCGCCCGGCAACTTCATCCGGTTCTGCTCGACAAACGATGCCAGCAGTGCGTCCATCGAAGCCATCATCACCGCGTCGCCCTGCAATTCAAACGGGCCATGTTCTTCGATTGCCTTGATCCCGTCGGCTTTGACATTGCCCGCCACGATGCCGGAAAAAGCTCGGCGCAGGTGCGCCGCCAGCAAGTGCGGCTCCTGATTTTTGTGCAGGCGCAGCCCGCGCATGTTGGCGTGGGTAGGCGCGAATGGCTGCTGAAACTCCTGGTCAATCTTGAGTAGCCAATTAAAGTAATAGGCATCGCCATGCGTCTTGCGAAATTCGCGTACCGCCTTGATGCCGCTATCCATTTGCTGCGCAACCAAAGCGGGATCGTCGACGATGATCTGGTAGCGGGCCTGTGCCGCTGCGCCTAGCGTGTCGCCAATAAAACGGTCGATCTGCTCGAAATAAGCCTGCGCACTTGCCGGACCGGTGAGGATTAACGGGAATGGAATTTCTGCATTGGCGGGATGAAGCAGGATACCCAGCAGATACAGAATTTCTTCCGCGGTACCCGGTCCACCTGGAAAAACCACGATGCCGTGACCCGCCCGCACAAACGCTTCAAGACGCTTTTCAATGTCCGGCAAAATCACCAGTTCATTGCAGATAGGATTAGGCGACTCGGCTGCGATGATGCCTGGTTCGGAAAACCCGACGTAGCGGCTGTTCTGGATACGCTGCTTGGAATGGCCGATGGTCGCGCCTTTCATCGGGCCTTTCATCGCCCCCGGGCCACAGCCGGTGCAGATATCGAGCCCACGCAAACCCAGTTCGTAACCGACGGATTTGGTGTAGTTGTATTCATTGCGCACAATCGAATGACCGCCCCAGCACACCACCAGATTCGGACTCAGCGACGGCCTCAGCACGCGGGCATTACGCAAAATATGGAACACGGCATCGGTCAAGCCTTCGGATGTCGCGAGGTCGAGCGAACCGCCGTTATAGATTGCCTCGTCGACATAGATAACATCTCGCAATACCGCGAACAGGTGCTCGCGGATACCTCGGACCATCTTGCCATCGACAAACGCACTGGCAGGCGCACCGCGCACATCGAGCTTGATACCGCGTTCGCGCAGCACGATGCCGATATCAAAATCCGGATACCGCTCCAGTAGCACCTTGCCGTCATCCATATCGCTGCCGCAATTGAGCACTGCCAGCGAGCAATTGCGAAAGAGCTGGTACATGCCGCTGCGACTGCGATCGAGCAACCTGGTGACTTCCGCTTTCGAGAGGACTTCAAGGTGACCTTCAGGGGAGATCTGGGTATCGACAGTAGGATAAATCATGGGGGTCAATTCTTGAAAAAGTGAAGGGCAATCTCAGTGTACCGAGATAGGTTATTCCTCAAAAGCAATTTTGTTTAATACCTGCGACGCAGCAACAAGACCGAATGTGGCCGTCACGACCATGGCTGATCCGAACCCTGCGCAATTGAGTCCGGTGATGCCGGCGGCACCGGCAGCACCGGCAACGCCAGCCTCGTCGTCCTCATCGGCACTTTCCGCGACAGCGGGAAAGCGCAAATGCTCGGTCGAATACACGGCATCGATGCCGAACTTGTTGCGCGTGCCGCGCGGAAAACCATGCTCGGCGCGCAGCCGTTTGCGCACCTTGGCAAGCAACGGCTCCTGCTCGGTACGACACAGGTCACATACGGCGATTTTGGTCGGATCGACCTGTCCGCCTGCGCTGCCGATCGTGATGAGTCGCAGCTTGTGCGTGCGACAGTACGCAATCAACGCGGTCTTGGCGCGTACGTTATCAATGGCATCGACGATGAAATCATAGCCACGGCTGCCGATCATCGCATCAAGGTTATCGGCGTCGATGAATTCCTCGATCTGGTTGACCTGGCAATACGGATTGATCTGGGCAATGCGCTCGGCCAGCGCCAGGACTTTGGCCTGCCCCATCGTTGCGGTCAGCGCATGGATCTGCCGGTTGACGTTGGACTCCGCCAGATTATCGAGGTCGATCATCGTGATTTGTCCGATCGCGCTGCGTGCCAGCGCTTCGACAATCCAGGAACCGACGCCGCCGACACCGATCACGCAAACATGGGCGGCGCGAAATCGGGCTAGCGCGGGAGCCCCGTACAAACGGGCAATACCGCCAAAACGTCGGTCAAAATCAATATCGTGCACAAGGGAGTCTGTCATGGTTACGTGAAGAAAAGTCATCCATCATTTTAACGGACGGCATCATTGTGTTTGCGCCTAAAATAAAGGCCACTGCATTGCACCATCTACCAAGGACATCACCATGAGCGACGCTATGAGCAACACCAGCACAATCACCGGAGCTTCCCATGTCAATCGCTGATCTGCGCAAGGATTACAGTCAGGCCAGCCTGTCGCGCAGCGATGTGCTCGATGACCCGATCCTGCAATTCGTCAAATGGTTTGACGAAGCGCTGGCCGCACAGGTGCCGGAACCCAACGCAATGAGCGTCGCTACGGTCGCTGCCGATGGCCGGCCATCCTCACGCATCGTGCTGATCAAAGGATTCGATCAGCACGGTTTTGTCTGGTTCACCAATTACGCCAGTCGCAAAGGGCAGGAATTGCAGCACAACAGCCATGCTGCGCTGCTATTCCACTGGGTCGAACTGGAACGCCAGGTGCGTATCGAAGGCCGCGTCGAACGGGTCTCGGATGCGGACAACGATACCTATTTCAACAGTCGTCCGCTGATGAGCCGGATCGGTGCGATCGCCTCTGCCCAGAGCGAACCGGTGGAAAGCCGGCAAGCACTGGAAGCACAGTTCGGTGCCGCCGAACTGGCAAGCGGCCCGGCTCCGGAGCGCCCTGCCCATTGGGGCGGCTACCGATTGGTACCCGACTATCTCGAATTCTGGCAAGGTCGGCCGTCGCGCCTGCATGACCGGATTGCTTACCAGCGGCAGCCAGAAGGCGACTGGGAGCGTGAGCGCCTGCAGCCATAAAGTGCCGTTGGTACCGCCGAGCTACTTCACGAACGTAGCTTGGCGGTGAACATCTTGCGGAATTTGGCGACTTTCGGTGCCACGACGAAAGCGCAATAACCTTGATCCGGATGCTGGACGAAATAGTTCTGGTGATACTCCTCGGCCTTGTAGTAAGTCGTTGCCGCACTGAGTTCGGTAACGATGGGTGCATCCCAGACATTCGCCATTTCGGCGATCACGTGGTGCGCCATGTCTTCCTGCTCCGGGGAGTGGAAATAAATCACCGAGCGGTACTGCGTTCCGACATCGGCACCCTGGCGGTTCAGCGTGGTGGGATCGTGAATGGTAAAAAATACTTCCAGGATCTCGCGATAGCTGACGACACTGCTGTCAAAGGTGACCTGCACGACTTCGGCATGACCAGTGGTGCCATTGCATACCGCTTCGTAACTCGGATTGACGACGCTGCCGCCGGTGTAACCGGACTCGACCGCCAGTACGCCATTGAGTTGCTGGTACACCGCTTCGGTACACCAGAAACAGCCTCCGCCTAATGTTGCCATTTCCTTAGCCATGTTCTCTCCCTCTCGTCGAAGTCCTGACTTTAACGCAAACAACGGTATACCGCAGGAAACCGGCTTTTTCGGCATAATGTCGCAACTCTCAGGAAGCCCGATGCCACTACCAACTCAAAACACTACGATGGAACCGTTTGACAGCCGCCACTTTCGTCATGCGCTGTCTCAGTTTGCCACAGGGGTCACCGTCATCACAACCCGCGCGGCCGATGGCACGATGCTGGGTTTGACTGCCACCTCGTTCAACTCTGTATCGCTGCAGCCACCGCTGGTGCTCTGGAGTCTTGGTGCCTCTGCCAGCAGCATGGATGCATTCAGCACCGGTACCCACTACGTGGTCAATGTGCTGGCAGCCGACCAGTCCGGTCTGGCGAACCGTTTTGCCAGCCGCATCGAAGACCGGTTCGCGGGAGTCGAACTTGATTTTTCCGCAAACGGCCAGCCAGTCCTGCGCGGCGCAGTGGCCTGGTTCGAATGTCGCAACCGCAGCCGCTACCCGGAAGGCGATCATGTGATTTTTGTCGGCGAAGTGACCCACTGTGAAGTGGCACCACGCGCGCCGCTGGTCTATCACGGTGGGGCCTATTGTTCGGCCAGCACTCTGCCAACGGCGTAAGCACCGCAAAAAAAGCGTTGCAGGCGGATTACCTGCAACGCTTTTTTTAGTGCAGCTACGCTGTTGAGCGCAGCCGCCGACTCAAAATTTGTAGCCGACCGAAATACTGAATGACACCGGATCAAGCTTGGTATCGATGGTGCGCTTGATCCCGGAAGAATCCAGCGTTGCCGTCGTCTTCAGATACGTTTTGACTAGCGCGGAATCAATGAACCAGCGGTCGTTGATCGCATACGTGGCGCCGATCTGTGGCGAAATGCCGAACTTCGCATCGATCTCGACGTTAGTCGGGCCGAGCAATGCCACCAGCGTTGAACTCGCATGGGCATCACGGAAATAGCCATAGGTCACGCCGAGCCCGACATACGGACGAAACCGTGCAGTCGGTTCGAGAAGCCGGTACTGCAAGAACAGGGTAGGCGGCAATTGCTGGACGTCGCCGATCTTGCCGACGCCGTTGATCGTGCCCTTGCCCACCATGTCATGACGATACGGCAGGCCAAGCACCAGCTCGGTCGAGATGTTATCCGTGATCATGTAGGTGGCCGCGACAATCGGTGCATACGCACTGTTGACATCCACCTTCACGCCACCCAGACCGGGACCGCTCAGATCGCCACTTTTCACCTTCGGCGTGATCAGGTTTTCACCGACCTTGACCGACCATTGGCCGGCCGACTGGGCCGCTGCCGGCAAGGCTGTCGTGCCGAGTGCGGCAACGGCCACCAGGGTAAGCAGCCGAGGCAAAGCAAATACGGATTTGTTCATGTGTCTTCTCCAGTTCGAGGGATTCTCGTTATGTATTGTTCTTTACGGGCGGCGGGCACCGCCCACGGCGATCAGAACCAGCCCTTTTTCGCCAGTTGCAGCGTGACGTAATCGGCGAACAGGCGATGACCAAAAATGGTCGGATGGACCGAGTCAGCGAACAGGAAGCCCGCATTGGCCGTCGGAATCAAGGTACTGGCATTGCAGAACAACGAAGAGCCCCCCGGCAATTTGGTCAGATCACACGCCGGCACATTGAAGTTGGTCACGCCGTACTGGACCGGGTTGGCAAACACATCCTTGTTGGCCGCATTGGCATCGACCACCACCACATCCAGTGCCAGGTCAGTGACGGCTTTCTGGAAAGTCGCATTGAAGGTATTGACCAGGCCGGTCAGCAAGGCCCGACCATCAGCGGTAGTCGAAGCACCATACGGCGTCTGTGCGCTGTCCGGCAAGTTCATCACGACAACGTATTTGGCACCTTTGGCGAGGATCTTGTCGCGCACGTAACCGGCCAGTTCGGTAGCTGCCGTGGCCATCGCCAGACCCGCGGTTTGCTGGGCTGCCTGTGCTGCAGCGCCGATACTGGCGGCGGTTGCCCCCGGTGCGGCAGAGGCGGCACCGACTACCGCACCGACATAACCGGCCTGATAAAACACGTCATTGTTGCCACCATAAACAAACACCAGATCAGTCGGCTTGTAACTCGCGTTGGCCGCCAGGTGATTGTCCATCTGCGTTTTCATCGGAATGGTCAATTCCCCGTCGCTGTGACCGATACCGTTGGCGTCAGTCACCCGCGAACCACCCTGGCCATAAGCCGTGCAACTGGCCGCTGGGCACGTCACGCTGGCCGTGCCGAAGCCGACCACGTTCGGTGTGATCGCAAGGTTGAGCTTGGTGGCAATGTCTTCGATCCAGATCGGACCCGGATTGATGGTGAACTTGCCGCCAGTAGGCAACTTGGTCGCAGGATTGATCGTGGCCGGGGTGTAGGAGCCGGCATCGCTGAGGCTGTCACCGAACGAAATGACGGCACTGAATTGCGGCTTGGAAGGGCTGCCGGTGCTGCCGCCGCCACAACCGGCGAGGACAGCGAGGGAAAGAACAGCGGCGGATAGCTTGAACTGTTGCATTGCGTGTCTCCTTTAAAAGGCTTTTTATAACGAACGAAAACTCCACGAAACGCACGTGTGTTCTTTTAATTTTGAATGAGTATGTCACTGATAACAGTGATTGACCAGACGCAAAATCCCGTTCGGATAGCCAGTAATTAGAGGAGTCGCTCCAGAATGCCTGTCGAGTCGTACGCTGCCCGGCGCAAGCGGTCGTTGACAGCCTGCCAGTCGGCAGAATGCGGCGGCGCTTCGATCAGAATCACGTCGGCAGACGCAGCATCGAGTACGCGCAAACCGGCATACAAACCGTGCGCGTAGCCGGCCGGAGACGATGGCAGTTGCAACGCATCGGCGTGCTGGCTATCGCTCCAGTGCAGCAATACGACCCGACGACCGGCGGCGGCGAGTTGTTGAAGGACCTGTGGAAGTGCCGCGCTGGCGACCATGGCCACCGGTGTCTGAGGCGCATAGTGCGCTTCAAGCGTACCGGAGGCGCGCGGCGCAGCAGCGTCCGGTGCGGCCGGTGCAACGCCGAGCACGTCTGCCAGTTGTAGCGCCGTGATGCGTCCGGGCCGCAGCAGCACCGGGCCGTGCGTGTGCAGACGCGACAAGTCGAGGATGCTCGACTCGATGCCAACCTCGCTCTGGCCGCCGTCAAGAATCAGGTCAACCGAGCCATCGGCAAACTCGTCGCGAACATGCTGCGCCAGGGTCGGGCTGACATGCCCGAACTTGTTGGCAGACGGTGCCGCGATCCCGCCCATGCCACCCTTGAACGCGCGCAGCAATGCTTGCGCGACCGGATGCGACGGACAGCGCACGCCAATCGAATTTTGTCCGCCTGCCACCGCTGCCGGAATATGCGCGGCACGCGGCAAGATCAGCGTCAGCGGACCCGGCCAGAAGGCGTCGATCAGACTTTGCGCAGCAGTCGGAATCGCACTGACCCAATAAGCCAGATCAGCTTCCGGTGCCAGATGCACGATCACCGGATGATTCGACGGCCGGCCCTTGGCGGCATAGATGCGCGCAATCGCCGCCGGATTTTCGGCATCCGCTCCCAGGCCGTAGACGGTCTCGGTCGGGAACGCCACCAACCGTCCTTGTTCCAGCAGGTGCGCAGCGCGGTCGATCTCGTCAGACAAAGGCAGACTCATTCGCGGCCTACAGTGCGATGCGCAATAGTGCGCAGGCCGCTTGCAAGCTTGCTTGTGCCTGAGCGAGCGTGGTCGCCACGAAAGTCACATGGCCCATCTTGCGGGAAGGCCGTGGATCATCCTTGCCATACAGGTGCAAGGTTGCACCGGGCAAAGCCAGCACGCGATCCCAGGCTGGCTCGACACGCTCGCCGGTAGCCAGATCAAACCACAGGTCACCAAGGATATTGAGCATCACCGCTGGCGAGTGCTGGCGCACCTCCCCCAGCGCCAGTCCGGTCATCGCCCGCACCTGCTGGGCAAACTGGCTGGTCATGCACGCATCGATCGTGTAATGACCGCTGTTATGCGGACGCGGTGCCATCTCGTTGACCACCAGCGAACCATCATCGAGGATGAAAAACTCGATGCACAGCACGCCGACATAACCCAGCTGGTCGATGATCGCCAGCGCCGCGTCATGCGCCCGTACCGCGCACTCGGCCGACACATTCGGGCCGGGCACGGTGGTGGTGAACAGGATGCCGTCACGATGGACGTTTTCGGCAATCGGGTAGACCACCGATTTGCCATCGTGACCACGCACCGCCAGCACCGAGACTTCATAGGCCAGCGGCAGCATTTTTTCGAGTACGCAGGGCACGCCGTTCATGCCGGCGAAAGCCGTGCGCAGTTCGGCAATCGTCGTGACCCGGACCTGGCCCTTGCCGTCATAGCCCAGGCGTACTGTCTTCAGAATACCGGGCAGTAGCGCAGCGGGCACGAGGTCGATATCGCTGTCGGCAGCGATCAGCTGATGCGGTGCCGGCAGCACGCCGGAGCGTGCGGCGCAGTCGATGAAGAAGCGCTTCTCGACCATCCGGTCCTGCGCCACCGAGACATTCGCGGCCGACGGAGCGACACGGGCATGCTGCGCCAGCAAGGCCAGACTGGCGGCCGGCACGTTCTCGAATTCGGTCGTCACGGCAACGCATTGCCGCGCCAGTTCGTGCAGCGCGTCGACATCGTCGTAATGCGCCACCAGATGGCGATCGGCGGCGTGTGCCGCCGGCGCATCAGCAGCAGGTTCGAGCACCGCGACCTTGTAACCCATCGCTTGCGCGGCATGGACGAACATCCGGCCAAGCTGGCCGCCGCCCATGACGCCGAGCCAGGTCGCCGGTGTTGCCGACGGAATCAACGCGGACGGCACAATGCTCATACCGGCAGCACCATCGCCAGCGCGACTTGCGTCTGCGCAGCGCGGAATACATCGAGCTTGGCAGCGAGTGCATCATCGGTGGTCGCCATGATCGCAATGGCGGTCAGTGCGGCATTGGCCGCACCGGCTTCACCGATGGCGAAGGTCGCCACCGGAATGCCCTTGGGCATCTGCACGATCGACAGCAACGAATCTTCGCCACGCAAATATTTGGATGGCACCGGCACACCCAGCACCGGCACGATGGTCTTGGCCGCCAGCATGCCCGGCAAGTGCGCGGCACCGCCCGCACCGGCGATGATGGCGACCAGGCCGCGCGTGCGGGCGCTCTCGGCATAGGCAAACAAATGGTCCGGCATGCGGTGCGCCGAAATCACTTGCGCCTCATGTGCGATACCAAAATCCTTGAGCATCGCGACCGCATGCTGCATCACTTCCCAGTCCGACGACGAGCCCATCACGACGCCAACTTTTACCGATTCTGTCATCTCAATCCTCCAGCGTGCTGCCGGTCAGACGCTCAAGCGCTTCGCGGTATTTGGCACCCGTTTTTTCGATCACGTCAGCCGGCAGATTTGGTGCCGGTGCCGTCTTCGGCCAGGCGGTCAGCGTTTCGAGATAGTCGCGCACGAACTGCTTGTCGAACGACGGCGGCGAACTGCCCGGCGCGTACGAATCAGCTGGCCAGAAACGCGACGAGTCGGCCGTCAGCACTTCGTCCATCAGATACATTTTTCCATCGGCATCGAGGCCAAATTCAAACTTGGTATCCGCGATGATGATGCCGCGCGTAGCGGCATAATCGGCTGCTGCCTGGTATAACTTGATACTGACATCGCGCATCTTCGCGGCCAGTTCGGCACCGAGGCGCTGTTCCATGTCGGCGAAGCTGATGTTCTCGTCGTGCTCGCCCGCCTCGGCCTTGGCCGCTGGTGTAAAAATCGGCTCGGCCAGCTTGTCGGCCTGACGCAAATCGGCCGGCAGCGCGATACCGCAGACGGCGCCGGTTGCCTGATAATCTTTCCAGCCGGAGCCGATCAGGTAACCACGCACGACTGCCTCGACCATGATCGGTTGCAAGCGCTTGGCCACCACCGCGCGCCCACGCACCTGATCGACTTCATTGGCTTGCACGACCGATTCCGGCGACACGCCGGTCAGGTGATTCGGCACGATGGCGGCGAGTTTATCGAACCAGAAGTTCGACATCTGGTTGAGCACGCGCCCCTTGGCCGGAATCGCTTCGTTCATCACGACATCGAACGCCGACAGCCGGTCGGTCGTGACGATGAGGATCTGGTCGTCACCGACGGCATAGTTGTCGCGCACCTTGCCGCGACCCAACAGCGGCAACGACGGGATCTCGGATTGATAAAGACTGGTCATATGTTTTTCCATGAAATCCGGCCGGGGATGCATGCGCAACGCCGGCCGTAAGTGCCCCGTGGGACAGGTTTCTGTTTAATTAACGCGTTACTGAAGACTTACTGGACGATCTGTTTCAGGTCGCCCTGCTTGTATTTCGTGGCCATTTTTTCGAGCGACAATGGCGTGATCTTGGAGGCCTGGCCTTCGCAACCGAACGACAGGAAACGCGACTTGGCCACCAGCATCGCTGCTTCGCGGGCTGGTTTCAGGTAGTCGCGCGGATCGAATTTGGATGGATTCTCGAACAGGTAGCGGCGGATCGCGCCGGTCATCGCGAGACGGATATCAGTGTCGATATTGATCTTGCGCACGCCGTGCTTGATGCCTTCCTGGATTTCTTCGACCGGCACGCCGTAGGTTTCTTTCATGTCGCCACCGAATTCGCGAATCTCGGCCAGCAATTCCTGCGGCACCGACGACGAACCATGCATCACCAGATGCGTGTTCGGGATGCGGGCGTGGATTTCCTTGATGCGGTCAATCGCCAGAATGTCGCCGGTCGGCTTGCGCGAAAACTTGTACGCGCCGTGCGACGTCCCGATCGCGATGGCCAATGCATCGCACTGAGTCAGGTGAACGAAGTCGGCGGCTTGCGAGACATCGGTGAGCAATTGCTCGCGGGTCATCTTGCCATCGGCACCGTGGCCGTCTTCCTTGTCGCCCATCATGGTTTCGAGCGAGCCGAGCACACCGAGTTCGGCTTCGACCGTCACGCCGATGGCGTGCGAAAACTCGACCACCTTGCGCGAGACTTCGACGTTGTATTCGTAACTGGCCACCGATTTGCCGTCTTCATTGAGCGAACCATCCATCATCACCGACGAGAAGCCGGAGCGGATCGCGGTCATACAGACCGACGGCGACTGACCGTGATCCTGATGCATCACGACCGGGATGTGCGGATAGGCTTCGATGGCCGCTTCGATCAGGTGGCGCAGGAACGGTTCGCCGGCATATTTGCGGGCACCGGCCGAGGCCTGCATGATGACGGGCGAATTGACCGCATCGGCCGCGCTCATGATGGCAAGTACCTGTTCGAGATTGTTGACATTGAATGCCGGCAGGCCGTAGCCATTTTCAGCAGCGTGGTCGAGCAGTTGGCGCATTGAGACGAGTGGCATGGTGAGACTCCAGAGCTAGTTAGATGTGCGGTATTCGATTCGGTATTTCAATGTGCGCCGATCTTGACGATCTTCAGCGCGTTGGTGCCACCGGCTTGTCCCATCGGCTCGCCCCAGGTCACCACAATCATGTCACCCTTTTCCACCACGCCTTTGGCCAGCAACAAATCCTGGACATTTTTCAGCACGACATCGGGATCGGTCGATTGCTCCAGCTCGAAAGGCCGCACGTTGCGATACAGCGCTGCCTTGCGCTGGGTCGCCATGCTCGGCGTCATCGCAAAGATCGGGATATCGATGTTGTGCCGACTCATCCAGAGCGGTGTCGAACCTGATTCGGTCAAGGCCACAATCGCTTTCACGCGCAGATGATACGCGGTGAACAGCGCGCCATACGCAATCGATTGATCGATCCGGGTAAAAGTCAGGTTCAGGAAGTCGGCATCGAGCTTGTAATCCTCGGATTTTTCAGCGGCGATGCAGATCGCATCCATCGCTTCGACGGTCTCGACCGGGTAGCGGCCGGATGCTGTTTCGGCCGAGGTCATGACCGCATCGGTGCCGTCGAGCACGGCATTGGCCACATCGGACACCTCGGCGCGCGTCGGTACCGCGTTGACAATCATCGACTCCATCATCTGGGTCGCGGTGATGGCCAGCTTGTTCGAGGCGCGCGCCATCTTGATCATGCGTTTTTGCAGTGCCGGCACCGCCGCATTGCCGACTTCGACAGCGAGGTCACCGCGCGCCACCATGATGCCGTCGGAAGCGTCGAGGATTTCCTGCAAGACCGGAATCGCTTCGGCCCGTTCGATCTTGGCGATCATCAAGGGCTTGTGACCGAACTGCTCGCCGGCGATGTTGGCCAGTTGGCGCGCCATCATCATGTCGGTTGCGCTCTTCGGAAACGAGACCGCCACGTAATCCGCCTGAATGCTCATCGCGGTCTTGATGTCTTCCATGTCCTTGCTGGTCAGCGCCGGTGCGGACAAGCCACCGCCCTGCCGGTTGATGCCCTTGTTGTTTGACAGCTCGCCGCCGATACGCACCGTGGTGTGGATGGCGCTACCGACGATCTTGTCAACGATCAGCACGATCAATCCATCATTGAGCAACAGCACATCATTGACGCGCAGGTCGCGGGGCAGCTCGCGATAATCGAGGCCAACCACATCCTGATTACCCATCTGGCAGGCCGCATCGAGCGTGAATCTGGCACCCTTGACCAGCTCGATCTTGCCATGTTCAAACTTGCCAACCCGGATTTTGGGACCTTGCAGATCGGCCATGATGGCAATCTCGACGCCGCACTCGGTGGCCGCCTGGCGCACCAGCGCGGCCCGGTCGATATGGTCTTGCGCCTTGCCATGCGAGAAATTCAGGCGCACGACATTGACGCCGGCCCGGATCATTCGCGTCAGCGTGTCAAGGTCACTGGAAGCGGGGCCGATGGTGGCAACGATTTTGGTAGCGCGGGACAATGACATGCTGTGGCCTTTCAACGAAGTGTGGTTGGCTTATTGGCTGAAACGCTGTTCAAGAATCGCGACGGCCGGCAAGGTCTGGCCTTCGAGGAATTCAAGGAAAGCCCCACCGCCGGTCGAAATGTAATCGATGCGATCAGCGATGTCGTACTTGGCAATGGCTGCCAGCGTATCACCCCCACCGGCAATCGAGAACGCCTTGGCGTCGGCAATCGCCAGCGCCAGCGTTTTGGTGCCGTGGCCAAACTGCTCGAATTCGAACACGCCTACCGGACCATTCCAGACCACGGTACCGGCCTGCGCGATTTGCGCGGCCAGCAACGCTGCCGTTTGCGGTCCGATATCGAGGATCAGATCATCGTCTTCAACATCTGCCACGGCCTTGACGGTGGCCGTCGCGGTAGCGGCAAACTGCTTCGCACAGACCACGTCGGTCGGGATCGGTACCGACGCACCGCGTGCACTCATCATCGCCATGATTTCTCTGGCTTCGTCGACAAGGTCGGCTTCGGCCAGCGACTTGCCGATATTCAGGCCGGCTGCCAGCATGAAGGTATTGGCAATGCCGCCGCCGACGATCAGGTGATCGACCTTGGCCGCCAGGGCTTTGAGGATAGTCAGTTTGGACGAGACCTTGGAACCGGCAACGATGGCCAGCAACGGCCGGGCTGGCGCATTGAGCGCCTTGCCAAGGGCATCGAGTTCAGCTGCCAGCAGCGGACCGGCGCAGGCGACCGGCGCAAATTGCGCAATCCCGACCGTGGTCGCTTCGGCGCGATGCGCGGTGCCGAAGGCATCGTTGACATAGATGTCGCACAGCGCGGCCATCTTTTTTGCCAGCACTTCATCGTTCTTTTTTTCGCCGCGATTGACGCGGCAGTTTTCCAGCAAGACGATCTGGCCCGGCGCGACTTCGACGCCGTCAACCCAGTTATGTATCAGCGTGACACGTTTGTCGAGCAACGCTGACAGCCGTGTAGCGACCGGCGCGAGGGAATCGGATGGGTTGAATTCGCCTTCGACCGGACGACCGAGGTGCGACGTGACCATGACCGCCGCGCCGGCATCGAGCGCCTGACGGATGGCCGGTACCGAGGCGCGGATGCGGGTGTCTTCGGTAATCCTGCCCTCATCGTCTTGTGGCACGTTGAGGTCGGCGCGAATGAAGACGCGCTTGCCGCGCAATTGATTGGCCGCGATCAGGTCGCTAAGTCGATTGAATTGCATAGTTAAAAATCCCGAAACCCTGATTGAAAGAGGCGACATTTTACCCCAGCATCCGGACGATCCTGCCGTTTTTACAACGGATTACAGAACCAGCCGCAGTAGCCGCAGTGCCGTGTACAACACCATGCCGACAACGATCGTACCCAGCAAATGTTTGGTCGCCAGAAAAAACGCCACCGCACCGAGACCGGCTAGCAAACGCGGATTGGTCCAGTGCACATCCAGCGTGCCATCAACAAAGACCAGATCGGGTGCCACGATCGCGGCCATCGCGGCAGCGGGCGCGTAGCGCAGCGCGTGCTGGACTTTTTCCGGCAACTTGACCGCGTCGCCCAGCAGAAAAAAAGAACAGCGGGTCAGTATCGTGGCCAGTGCCAGCAGGCCGATCGTGATCCAGATTTCAGTCGTCGTCATCATCGTGTTTTTCGCGGCAGGTGCCGCTCCATCAGGTAATCAATGCACATCGCCACCGCCATCCCGGCGACCACGGCCACCAGCAAGCCAAGCCGGTAAGGAAACTGCGCCGCCGCGATCGCCACCACACCGGCCACCAGCACGCCGCCCAGCGCAGCCAGGTTGATGGTCAGCGGAATCATCACTGCCAGCAGGGCCAGCGTACCGGCGAAACCGATGCCCCAGCTCTCCGGAATCTGGCTGGCCAGAAAAATGCCCGCAACCGCGCCGCTCTGCCAGGCGCACCAGTTCGGATAACAGATGCCGGTGAAATAGCCGACCTTGCCGGCCGGCTGGTGCAGCGTTTCCGACGGAAAGCGGCGCGGAAAAAATCCCATCGTGATGTCCGCATTGAAATAGCCGTACCAAAGACGCTGGGGCCAGCACAGATGCGCAAAATGCGGCCCGATCGCTGCGGCAAAAATCACGAAGCGCAAGTTGACCACCAGCGCCGTCACGAACACCACCCACGCCGGCGCGTCCGCCGCAATCAGCGGCAACGCGGCCAGCTGGGCCGATCCGGCAAACACAAAGAACGACATGCCCAGCGCCTGCCAGATCGTCAGGCCGGACTTGACCATCGCCATGCCCGACACCAGGCCCCACGCAAAAATACCCGGCATGGTGGCCGCACTGATTTTGAAGGCTGCGGCAAAAGCACGTTTTTCAACAATGGCAGCGGACTGGTGACCGGAAGCGGTTTCGGAATTGAGCATGAAGGGAATAAAGATGACGTCGGATCATTGATTTGAGGGCACATAGTACAGAGGTCCGTTTCCGGGAGCCGAATTCGCTGCAGAATCCGCTAGAATCAGGGCTCCTTAGACTGATGAAGCCGAAACCCGCCATGAGTGCACCGAAATCCCCCCTCGCCCCTGTCGAACTGGCTGCCAGCGATTTGCCGGCCCACTGCCCGAATGATGCGATGCCGTTCTGGTCATCCCACCCGCGTGTGTTTCTCGACATGAGTCACGGTGAAGCGAAATGTCCGTATTGCGGCACGGTCTACCGCATGAAAGCCGGCGAAACCGCTCACGCTCACTAATTTTACGGAGCCTGCCATGTCCAGCAAGAAGCAATTGTCCGGCAGTTCCGCCGATACCGAAGCGGCGTTCTACGACGCGCTCGGACGTGCCGACCTGGACGCCCTGATGGCACTCTGGGCCGACGACGAAGAAATCACCTGCATCCATCCGGGCGCGCCGCGCCTGATCGGCCATGCCGCGATCCGCGCTTCGTGGCAAGCGGTGTTTGCCCATGGCGGCGTGCACATCCATCCGGTACAACTGCATGTGATGCAAAACCTGATGGCCGCCACCCACAGCGTGCTCGAGCAAATGCGCAGTGGCGACATCACGCAGGAGTTGCATATCCTGGCCACCAATGTCTACATCAAGACCCCGATGGGCTGGCGCATTGCGGTGCATCATGCGTCGATCGCACCGGGCAAACCGCCGCTCATCGTGCACGATTCAACGACGCTGCATTGAAACGCACCGCTCACCAGGGTACGGCCAGTGCCTACCGTGCGCCGCGCTGGCTGCCCGGCGGTCACGTGCAAACCATTTATCCGGCCAAATGCATTGCCACGCCGGCGACGCCGCTGCGGCGTGAACGCTGGAATGCACCCGATGGCGATTTCGTCGATGTTGATTTTGTCGAAGGTCGTCCCGGCATGCCATTCGTGGTGCTGTTTCACGGCCTGGAAGGGTCGTCCAACAGTCATTACAGTCGTGCGCTGATGGCGCATCTGCACAGCCTGGGCTGGTCCGGTGCCGTCCCGCATTTTCGTGGTTGCTCGGGCGAGATGAATCTGGCACCGCGCTTTTATCATTCCGGCGACGCGACCGAAATCGACTGGCTGCTGCGCCGCCTCAAGACCACTCCGGCTGCCACTGGTGCCAGTGATTACTTTGCAGTCGGCGTCTCGCTGGGTGGCAATGCGCTGCTGCGCTGGCTCGGCGAATCACAGCACAGTGCCGGCATCATCGATGCGGCCTGCGCGGTGTCGGCACCGCTTGATCTGGCCGCCGGCGGCGCGGCGCTGTCGTCCGGCTTCAACTTGATCTACACACGCATGTTCCTGCAAACCCTCAAGCCCAAGTGCTTGCAAAAACTGACGCAGTTTCCCGGCCTGTTCGATCGCGACAAGCTGCTGGCCGCGCGTGACCTGTACGCGTTCGACAATATCGTCACCGCCCCGCTGCACGGCTATCGCGACACCAACGATTACTGGAACCGTGCCAGTGCGCGCCATGTACTGGGCGACATCACGATACCGACGCTGGTGCTCAATGCCCGCAATGATCCGTTTCTGCCGGCGCGCAATTTGCCCGCCCGCGCCGCTGCCGCCGTCACGCTCGAATATCCGGATACCGGTGGTCATGTCGGCTTCGCCGATGGCTCGCTGCCGGGTCGGCTCGACTGGCTGCCGCGCCGCATCGTTGATTTTCTTCAGCACAGGAGTGCCGCACATGGATGAGATCGTTCGCAAGGCCATGGCCAAATGGCCAGAGGTACCGCATTGCTACGGCTGGCTCGCGCTCGATGCGCGCGGCTACTGGCGCATGCGCGACGAAGCCGCGCAACAGGACAACCTGCCCGGTGACAAGATCGCTCATGTCGCGCTGCTGGCATTCATCAACCGCAATTATCTGCACGATGCGGCGGGCCGCTGGTATTTCCAGAACGGGCCGCAACGGGTGTACGTCAATCTCGAAGCAACGCCCTTCATCGCACGCACCGATCCGCAACAGGGATTCGTGCTGCAGACCGGCACCGTGCTCGATCACATCCAGGCCGCCTGGCTGACCGACCAGGGCCAGCTGGTGCTGCAAGCCGGCGAGCAGGTGGCGCAAGTCGATGACCGCGACCTCGCGCTTTGCCTGGGACAATTGCGGAGCAATGGCATCGCCATCGATGACGAGGCACTACTGGAATGGCTGTCGCATCCGGTGCCGCCATCTGCCCTGATCTTGTCTTATCGTGACCAGCGAATCGTACTGGGCAGGCTAGCTGCCGATGCCTTGCCTGCCTATTTTGGTTTCGAGCCGTATCCGCACGCGCCCGTCTGAGTTATTCTTTTTGGACAGCCGGATAGACCACTTTATCCCCACAATAAACATGGACTACTCATGACGACCGCCACCCGGATCCAATGCATCCAGAAAGTGCGGGACCTGCCTTCTCCGCCGTTGATCGTGATGGAGTTACTCAACATTGTCGATCAGGACAATCTTGATATCGCGATCCTGGCGGGCAAGGTATCGCAAGACATGGCCTTGACGGCCAAGACTTTGCGGCTGGCTAACTCCGCGTATTTCGCGACTTCGGTCAAGGTCACCACGATCCATCAGGCCATCACGCTATTGGGCTTCCAGAATGTCCGCACGCTCATCACCAAGGCGGCACTGACCGGCTGCTTTCCGGAGCGCGTCTGCAAGGGCTTCGACCACGCCGTGTTCTGGCACCATTCGTGCGCAGCGGCGGAGGCGGCCGGCGTGCTGGCACGCCATGTCGGCATGCATCCGGATATCGCGATGACGGCGGCACTGTTGCATGACATCGGCCGGCTGGTGCTGGTGAGCTGCTTTCCTGACGAGTACGCCCGCGTACTGGTCCGCTACAACGACCCGGACCACCGCTGCGAACTCATCGATGCCGAGCGCGACATCCTCGACATCGACCATGCCGAAGCCGGTGAACTGCTGGCGATCAGCTGGAATTTTTCAGACACGATGCGTCTTGCCATTGCCGGCCACCATGAACCGGACCGGCAAGGTGTCGGCTTTCTGGCCGCGCTGGTCCATATTGCCAACGCCATCGTGCATCAGTTGGCGTCGAGCGATGAAGGCCACGAACTGGCACCGTCGGTCTCGCAAACGGCATGGCAAGCGTTAAATCTGGACAATGAGGCATACGCCCGTATCTGCCAGGAGACGCAAGTTGCCATTGCCCGATTGCGCTAAGCGCGGACCGTGGTCCGGCGTGGGGTTGGTGGTAGACTGGCACACACTTTTCGCGGAGCCATCATGCGTTTTTATCGCCCCCTGATCTTGCTGGTATTGACGCTGACGACCCTGTCTGCGCTGGCTTTCGAGCGTCCGTTTCCGGGCAACGCCCATCGCGCCAGTCTGGTCATCACCGACTATCCGCAAGTGCAGGTTGACGGCAAAGCGACACGACTGACGAACGGGGCGCGTATCTGGAGCACCGATAACCTGACCGTGATCCCGAACACACTGGGCAGCAGCGCGCACATCGTCAACTACACCACCGACATCGACGGCGCGATCGACCGGGTCTGGCTGCTCAGTGATGCTGAAGCCGCCGCACCGCCGCCCGACAAAACCACTTCACCAAGCCAGAATCAATAATGCAGAAAAAAGTATTCATCAAGACCTTCGGCTGCCAGATGAACGAGTACGACTCGGACAAAATGGCAGACGTGCTCAACGCCACGCACGGCATGATCAAGACCGACACGCCCGAAGATGCCGACGTGATCTTGCTCAACACCTGTTCGGTGCGCGAGAAAGCCCAGGAAAAAGTCTTCTCCGATCTTGGCCGCATCCGCGAACTCAAACTGCTCAAGCCAGACCTGGTCATCGGTGTCGGTGGCTGTGTCGCGTCGCAGGAAGGCGCGGCGATCATCAAGCGCGCACCGTATGTCGACGTCGTGTTCGGTCCGCAAACGCTGCACCGCTTGCCCGCGCTGATTGATCAGCGCCGCGCATCCGGCCAGGCGCAGGTCGATATCAGCTTCCCCGAAATCGAAAAATTCGACCACCTGCCACCGGCGCGGGTGGATGGCGTCACCGCTTTCGTGTCGATCATGGAAGGCTGCAGCAAATACTGCAGCTATTGCGTGGTGCCGTACACCCGTGGCGAAGAAGTCTCGCGCCGCTTCGATGACGTGCTGGTCGAAGTGGCCGGGCTGGCCGCCCAAGGCGTCAAGGAAATCACGCTGCTGGGTCAGAACGTCAATGCGTTTCGCGGCGTGATGGCCGATGGCGAGATCGCCGACTTTGCGCTGCTCATCGAATTCATCGCCGAGATCGAGGGCATCGAACGCATCCGCTTCGTCACCAGTCATCCGAAAGAATTCAGCCAGCGCCTCATCGATGCGTATGCCAAAGTACCGAAACTGGTCGACCATCTATACCTGCCGGCACAGCACGGTTCGGACCGCGTCCTGATGGCCATGAAGCGCGGCTACACCGCCCTCGAATACAAGTCGATCATCCGTCGCCTGCGCGCAGTGCGGCCGAACATCGCGATTTCGTCGGACTTCATCGTCGGCTTCCCCGGCGAGACCGACGCCGACTTCGAGGCGATGATGAAACTGATCGACGACATCGGTTACGACAATAGCTTCAGCTTCATCTTCAGCCCGCGTCCTGGCACGCCGGCTGCCACACTCGAAGACGACACGCCGCATGCCGTCAAGCTGGCCCGATTGCAGCGACTGCAAGCCGTGATCGATGCCAACACCCGGCGCTACAGCGAAGCGATGGTCGGCCAGGTGGTACGCGTACTGGTCGAAGGTCCGTCGAAAAAAGATGCCGGCGATTTGCAGGGTCGCGCCGAGAACAACCGCGTCGTCAACTTTGCCGCCGGAACCGACGGTGCCAGTCTGATCGGCCAGCTGCTCGACCTGACCATTACCCACAGCTTCGGCTATTCGCTGCGCGGCGAACTGGTCGTCGCTGACAACGCCTCCCCATTGCAGACTCCTCACCAAAGAACCGCTTGAAAACTCGCTCCCCCGCCGAACCGCTGTACTTCATCCCCGAGCCGCTCGATAACAAGCGACTCGCCCATCTGTGCGGTCCGATGGATGAAAACCTGCGCCAGATTTCCTCCGCGCTCGACGTCACCATCTTCCGCCGCGGCGAACGCTTCATCGTCGGCGGCCGCAATGCCGAGCGGGCCACCGCCTTGCTGGCGCAGTTTTATGCGATTGCCGACAAGGTTGTCTCGATCGAGGATGTCCAGCTCGCCGTGGTCGAACAGCGCGCCGGCATGGCGTTCGCCGAAGTCCCGGCGGCAACGCTGAAACCGCTGCGTGGTGCCGCCAGGAAAAAAGCGCTGGAGCTGGTCGAGGTCAATGCCGATATCGCACCGGCGGAAGGTCCGACGCTCAAGACGCGTCGCACTGACTTGCGCGGTCGCACACCGAACCAGTTGGCGTATCTGAAGGCCATTCTTGACCATGACATCACCTTCGGCGTCGGTCCGGCCGGCACCGGCAAAACCTACCTGGCGGTAGCCTGTGCAGTCGATGCGCTCGAACGCGATGTCGTCAAGCGCATCGTGCTGACCCGCCCTGCTGTCGAAGCTGGCGAACGGCTCGGTTTTCTGCCGGGCGATCTGGCCCAGAAAGTCGATCCCTATCTGCGCCCGCTGTATGACGCACTGTACGATTTGCTCGGCCACGACCGCACCCAGAAAATGTTTGAAAAACAGGCGATCGAAATCGCACCGCTGGCCTACATGCGCGGTCGCACGCTCAACCATGCCTTCGTGATCCTCGATGAAGCGCAGAACACGACGCCGGAACAAATGAAGATGTTCCTGACCCGGATCGGCTTCGGCAGCAAGGCCGTGGTGACCGGCGACATTACGCAGATTGATTTGCAGAGTACGCAAAAAAGCGGACTGATCGACGCCATCGACGTCCTCGACAACATCCGCGGCATCGCGTTCACGCGCTTCAATAGCGCCGACGTCGTGCGCCATCCGCTGGTGGCACGCATCGTCGATGCCTACGAAGCCGCCAGCGCACCAACGCCCCTGAAAAAACCAGCGAGCCGTCTTGTCCCAAAAAAATAAACTCGCGTTATCAGTCCAGTACCCGGACCCATGCCTGGCCACCATCGTGACCCGGCCGCTGGTACGACGCTGGGTGCAAGCGGCGCTGTTCGCGCCGGCCGAACTGACGGTACGTTTCGTCGACAGCGAAGAAGGCCGCAGCCTCAATCGCGATTACCGCAGCAAGGATTACGCCACCAACGTACTGACCTTCGCCTACAACGACGGTGACGATAATCCTGACGACGACATCACCCGCGCCGACCTGATCCTGTGCACCGACGTGCTGCAGTCCGAAGCACTGGCACAGAACAAACCGCTACTCGCCCATGCCGCCCATCTGGTCGTGCACGGCGTGATGCACGCGCAAGGCTACGACCACGAAACAGAGGTCGAGGCCGACGAAATGGAAGCGCTTGAAATCGAGGTACTGGCGAAGCTGGGGTTTGGGAATCCGTATCTGGAGTAGCTTGGATTGGGTGTGAAAGTGTATTTGTAGAGAGCATCAGGATGCGCTGTTATCGTCGCAACAGGTAGGGTGCAACAACCGAAGGGCATTGCACCCCGCGCACTGCAGGCACTAATTTTTCCACCGCTCCGAAATGCGAGAAGCACCAGGCTCAATCCTCATCGAGCACCGATAGGCTACGCAACCGCAGTCAGTCCATTTGGTGCAATGCCCTTCGGTTATTGCACTCTGCGGGTTTGTGGCTGCCTTAGGGCGAGCACAATAACCTTGTGCTTTCCCAACCGGGCTGTACCCATTACCAACGCTGATGCAGTCACTGTTTTGCCCATCATTCCGGACGCTCCCACGCCTGGACCGCCGCAATCAACGTGTCGACATGTTCGATCAGTTCGGCGACGAACCCGGCCGTCACATCCAGGTCGCCTTCATATTCGGCAAGGTTACGTTTGTTGTGTGCCTGGCTGAGCAGCAACCACTGTGCGGGTTTGAAGCCAAGCGTGTGCTCCAGGCACTGGAACACCAAATAGCGATTGTCGCTACGGTACCCATGAGCCCGCAACGCGGAAAGTGCGGCAGCATGCGCGGCATTGTAAGCAAGGTCAAAGCGGCTTTCCAGCGCAAGCGACGTTTGCCGTGCATCGCGCAGAAGCACCGTGGCCGAACGCAGTAATCCTGTGCGTTCCCGCGCGTCAGGCGGTTCCGCCTTCAGTTTTCCGATCCGCGCCAGATTCGCCAGCGCTGCCAAGTGAGGAGATGTCATGTTCGGATCCTTTAACAAAGATTTTTGGCTGCGCCAGCACCCGCGACATGAAGGCCGCACCGTCGCTGATGCGTTGCGCGAATTCGTCTGTCGTGTAATAGGTCGGATTGATGATCCGTCCCAATTGGCCCTGCGCCGGCAATAGTGCTTCGAGCAGCGCTGTATGGGATGGCAACGTACCCACCACCATCAGATCCACATCGCTGGCGGCGTGCTCGGTGCCCTTGGCCATCGAGCCGTACACGAAGGCTATTTGCACGTCCGGCCACAACGACTGCAGCGCATCGTGCAGGACATCGGCAACGCCGAAGGTTTTGAGAATGAGGGAGCGTAACTCCGGAAAGATCGGTGCGTCAGCATTAGCCTGATAGTGTTTTTGATTGCCAACGCGCCGCACTGTTACCAGGCCGCTGGACTCCAGTCGTGCCAGCTCGCGCTGGACCGCACCGGACCCGGATCCGGCCAAACTGATGATTTCATTACCGTAGAACGAACGCTGCGCCTGGCCAAAGAGCAGTGCCAGCACGCGTTGCTGCGTCTTCGTAAAAAGTGTATCTGCATAAGTGCCCATGAGAGGCATGATATTACCCAAAACAGGTATTTGCTAGCAAATTCTGTGACATCGATTTTCCTTTACAAAAGTACATCCCCTTGGAAAAATCGTGTGCATTTAAAAAATATCAGTACCCAATACGAGTATTTAAATACCTTAATCGGGATCGAACACACGCTCAGTTTTACAGGCTGCAAAATATTATTTATGTAATTCTTTTGTATAGATAGGGATGCACTCTTTTTAGCAATGGTGTATCGACCGGTTTGGCCATGGCGGAGTATCTCCAAAATCAGCTACCGCAGTCAGTCCATTCGGTGCAATGCCCTTCGGTTATTGCATCCTACGCGAATAAACAATGGTCTCGCGCCTATCACGTCGCCATCGCCCGTCGCAACTGCTCGACCAGTTCAATCAATCGCGGCCGCACTTCCTGCACCAGGAAATCCGCCGACAGCGTGAACGCCGGACCACCGCAATTGATGCTGACCGGCGTGCTGCCATCGGGCGGACGAAACGCGATCGCAATCGCATTGACACCCGGTTGCCAGTCACCGATCGAGGTGCAGCAACCGAACTCCCGATATTCGTCGAGCGCGCGCTGTACGCTTTCCTGCAGCACCGGCCAACCTTGCTCGTCGAGTTCGCGCGCCCGCGCCAGCAAGTCGTTGCGCTCGCCCTGCGGCGCGACCGCCAGATAGGCCCGTCCCATCGCCGTACTGACCAGCGGAATGCGCGAGCCGACATCGAGGCTCAGCGTCAGCGCGGCCTGACTGCGACAGTTCTCGATATAAATCATGCTGAGCCGATCCCGCATGCCCAGCGAGACCATCGAATGCGAAAAATCCGCCAGCTGCTGCATCGCCGGACGCGCCAGCTGACGCACATCGAGCCGGCTCAGCATCGCGCTGCCGAGTGACAGCGTGGCGGTACCGAGACGATACTTACCAGACTCATCATCGAATTGCAGGTAGCCTAATTTGGTCAGCGTGTAGGTCAGGCGCGACACCGTCGACTTCGGCAGCTTGCTGCGCTCGGCCAGTTCCTGATTGCCCAGCATCTTGTCACCGGAACGAAAGCACGCCAGCAACTCCAGTCCGCGCGCCAGTGCTGTCACGAAGTGACGGTCTTCCTTGACCACGACGGGCCTGCCGACCAACTTACTCATCGGTAGCGCTGGCCAGCTTGTGCAACTCGCGCTTGAGGATTTTGCCGCTGGCTGCCGCCGGCAAACTGGCCAGCGCGATGATTTCGGCCGGCATTTTGTACGGTGACAGATTGGCCCGCAGGTAGTCATGCAAATGGCTGCGGTCCAGCAGCACGTCGGCGCGTACTTCGATGAACGCCAGTACTTCTTCATTGTCGGCACTGCTGCGCCCGATCACTGCCGACTGCACGATGCCCGGATACGCATTGAGGACTTGCTCGACTTCGACCGGATAGACATTGAAGCCCGAGCGGATGATGAGTTCTTTGCTGCGGCCAACGATAGTGACGGCACCGTCGGCATCAATGCGGGCCAGGTCGCCGGTATGCAGCCAGCCATCGGCGGTCAGCGCGGCGACGCTGGCTTCCGGTGCGCGGTAATAACCGGCCATCACGTTGGGGCCGCGCACCTGCAATTCGCCGATGCCATCAACGTCCTGGATCAGCGTGTCGAGGCGAATCTCGATGCCCTCGATGGCCGGTCCGACCGAGCAATCACTGCGCGGGACATCCATGCGGGTCTGGCAGATCGACGGTGCCGCCTCGGTCATGCCGTAGCCGTTGTGCAGCGTAATCCCGAAACACGCTTCAAAATCCGCTTTCAGCGACGCCGACAGCGGTGCCCCGCCTGACTGCGCAACACGCAACGCAGGTGCCGACACGCGCGCACTGGTTGCCAGCAACTTGGCATACATCGCTGGCACGCCATGCAGCACGGTCACACCGTCGTGCTGCAACGCGTGCGCCATGGCCAGCGGATCAAAACGCGGCACCAGCTGCAATGCCGCCCCGCTAGCCAGCGCCGCCACCAGCAGCGCCGACAGGCCATACACATGCGACAGCGGCAGTACGCCATAGATCACGTCGTCGGGTGTCAGCGCCCGGATCTTGCGACTGTTGGCGCCGATGAATAACAGGTTCGCATGGGTGAGCATCACCGCCTTCGGCGCACCGGTCGTCCCGGACGTGTAGACCAGCGCCGCCACGTCAGGTGCAGCCGGTTCGGTCATGGCCTCGGACTGCAAGGGTCCCAGCATCACCGCGCCGATGCCTTCCCAGTGCAGAAGTGACGCGCCATGTGCCTCTCCGTGGCGCGCGGCCTCTTCCGAACCCGCGCTGAAATATAAGGCCCGACGTGCGCCGGAATGCAGCAGGAAGTTATCGATTTCACGCGTGGATAAACGGGCATTGACACTCGCCGACCAGGCGCGCAGACGACTGGTCGCCAGAATCGTCAGCGCCAGCGCCACCGAATTTTCTGCGACCAGCAAAACGCGGTCACCGGGCCGCACACCGGCCTGTTGCAATTGCCGCGCTACGGCGTCGACCCGCCCGCCGAGATCGCCATAGGTGACACTGTCATGACTGTCCTGCAGCGCAATACGAGTGGCGTGCGTGCGAGTGTAGGACTGGAATACCTGATCGATACGTGACATAACTGAGCTCCGCCGGATAGAGCCGTTATTCTGCACTGCAGAATCACGCTTGACAAGCCGGTGTTCGTGCATTTGCAGGTTGACATCAATGCTGCTGGTCAATAGAGTAGGAGAACTCAAAAAACATATTCTGCATTGCAGAACACCGGAGACCAGCATGTCCGAGTCAATTCCTCCCGTTTCGACTTCCGCACCCTTGATCGGCATCATCGGCTGCGGCGTGATGGGACGCGGCATTGCGCAGATCGCCGTGTTGTCCGGCGCGACTGTTTTTCTGGCCGATGCCCATGCCGGCGCAGCCGCCGCCGCCAGTCGCACACTGACTGCCACGTTTGCCACGCTGGTCGGCAAAGGCAAGCTGCAGGACGACGATGCCAGCGATGCGCTGGCCCGTCTGCATGTATGCAGCGAACTGGCTGATCTGGCTGATTGCGACGTGATTATCGAAGCGATCATCGAAGACCTTGCCGCCAAAAAGACCTTGTTCGCGACGCTCGAAACCCTGGTGCGTCCCGACGCAATTCTCGCCTCGAACACCTCGTCGCTGTCGGTCACGGCGATCGCCGCCGGCTTGCAGCACCCGCAACGCGTGGCGGGTTTTCACTTCTTTAATCCGGTGCCGTTGATGAAGATTGTCGAAGTCATCGGCGGCATCCTGACGGCCGAACCGGTCGTCGCACAGTTGCTGGCACTGGGCCGGCATTGGGGACACGCGGCCGTGCGCGCCAAGGATACGCCGGGCTTCATCGTCAATCATGCCGGTCGCGGCTTCGGTACCGAGGGTCTGCGCATCCTGTCCGAGGGAGTGACTTCGGTGGCCACGCTGGACCGCATCCTGCGTGACACCGCCGGCTTCAAGCTTGGCCCGTGCGAACTGATGGACATGACCGGACTCGATGTCTCGCACCCGGTGATGGAATCGATTTATCGCCAGTACTACGATGAGCCGCGCTTCCGGCCGCAAGGCTTGACGCGGCAAATGCTGACGGCCGGACTGCTTGGCAAAAAGACCGGACGCGGCTTTTATCCCTACGATGACAACGGCAAGAAGGTCACGCCTGCCGAAGTCGCCGTCACGCAGACCGAGCCAGGAGCGGTCTGGCTGAGCCGGGCTGAACCGGCGCTGGCAGAACGCTTGCTGGCGGCGGGCCTTGATGTCGAATCCGGCCCAACGCCCTCCGCGCAGGCGCTGTGCATCGTCACGCCGCTAGGTCAGGATTGCACCGACTGCGTGGTCCAGCAGGGTCTGGATGCGCGCCGCACGGTTGCCATCGATGCGCTGTTTGACAGCCCGATCCATCATGTCCTGATGACCAATCCAGCTACCGACCCGGCCTATCTGGCACAGGCGTGCGGGCTGTTTGGTCGCGACGGCGCACGCATCAGCGTGCTGCAGGACAGTACCGGACTGGTCGCGCAACGCGTGCTGGCGCACATCATCAACATCGCCTGCGACATCGCCCAGCAAGGCATCGCACTACCGGCCGATATCGACCGTGGTGTCGTGCTGGGCCTGGGCTATCCGCAAGGACCACTGGCCTGGGGCGATCAGCTAGGAGCCGCCACCGTGCTGCGCATTCTGCACAACATCGCACGTCTCAGCGGTGACGCACGCTACCGGCCCAGCCCGTGGCTGCAGCGTCGCGCCGCACTCGGCTTGTCGCTGTTACACGCGTCAGCCTGAATCCGATCACACTAAGCACCATTCACTTTTTCCGAGGACCGCCATGAAAAAATCCGCTCCGTTCCACTGGGATGACCCGCTGCTGCTGGACCAGCAACTGACTGACGAAGAACGCATGGTGCGCGATGCCGCGCAGGCGTATTGCCAGGACAAGCTGCAACCGCGCATCCTCGAAGCCTTCCGTCACGAGAAAATGGACGCGTCGATTTTTCGTGAGATGGGCGAACTCGGTTTGCTTGGTCCGACCATTCCGGAAGAGTACGGCGGCCCCGGCCTGAACTATGTCTGCTACGGCTTGATCTCGCGCGAAGTCGAGCGGGTCGATTCCGGTTACCGCTCGATGATGAGCGTGCAGTCGTCGCTGGTGATGACGCCAATTTTCGAATTCGGTACCGAAGACCAGCGCCAGCGCTTCCTGCCAAAACTGGCCACCGGCGAATTCATCGGCTGCTTCGGCCTGACCGAACCCGACCACGGTTCGGACCCCGGCTCGATGGTGACGCGCGCACGCAAGGTCGCCGGTGGTTATGCCCTCACCGGCAGCAAGATGTGGATTTCAAATTCACCGATTGCCGACGTCTTCGTGATCTGGGCCAAAGATGATGAAGGCGCGATCCGCGGCTTTATCCTCGAAAAAGGCATGGCCGGCTTGTCAGCTCCGGCGATCCACGGCAAGTTCGGTTTGCGCGCCTCGGTCACCGGCGAAATCGTCATGGACAACGTGTTCTGCCCGGAAGAAAACGCCTTCCCGGACGTGCGTGGACTGAAGGGTCCGTTCACTTGCCTGAACGCGGCGCGCTATGGCATTTCGTGGGGAGCGCTGGGGGCTGCCGAATCGTGCTGGCATATCGCGCGCCAGTATGTGCTGGACCGCAAGCAGTTCGGCAAGCCGCTGGCAGCCAACCAGCTGATCCAGAAAAAACTGGCCGACATGCAGACCGAAATCACGATGGCGCTGCAAGGCGTGCTGCGCCTCGGACGGATGAAAGATGAAGGCACGGCGGCAGTCGAAATCACCTCGATGATGAAGCGCAATTCATGTGGCAAGTCGCTCGATATCGCCCGCATGGCGCGCGACATGCTGGGCGGGAATGGCATCTCCGACGAATACGGCGTGATCCGTCACATGGTCAATCTGGAAGTGGTCAATACCTACGAAGGTACGCATGACATCCATGCGCTGATCCTCGGCCGAGCAATGACCGGCATCCAGGCGTTTAGCAGCTAATCTTTTTTCGAGACCCGCATGGATCTGAATTTCAGTAACGACGAGCAGGCATTCCGGCAGCTTGTACGCAATTTCATTGCACACAATCTTCCGGACGATATCCGGCATAAGGTCACCCGCGGCCTGAGCCTGGGCCGCGACGATTACCTGCGCTGGCAGCACATTCTGCATGCCAAAGGCTGGGGCGCGCCATCCTGGCCAGCCGAGTTCGGCGGGCCGGGCTGGAGCGCTACTCAGCAGTATATTTTTGACGAGGAATCGGCTGCCGGCGGGGCCCCGCGCGCGGTGCCGTTCGGCCTGAAAATGGTCGCACCGGTGCTGATGCAATTCGGCTCGCCGGAGCAGCAGCAGCGTCATCTGCCAAAAATTCTGGCTGGTGAAGAGTGGTGGTGCCAGGGTTATTCGGAACCCGGTGCAGGCTCCGATCTGGCGTCGGTGAAAACCCGTGCGGTGCGTGAAGTGAACAGCGACGGCGACGTCTACATCGTCAATGGCCAGAAGACCTGGACCACGCTAGGTCAGTATGCCGAGTGGATTTTTTGTCTGGTGCGGACCGATACTGAGGTCAAACCGCAGCGCGGGATTTCCTTCCTGCTGATCGACATGGCGTCACCCGGCATCACGGTGCGTCCGATCATCACGATGGATGGTGCCCATGAGGTCAATGAAGTCTGGTTCGATAATGTGCACGTCCCGATGTCCAATCTGGTCGGCACCGAGAATCAGGGCTGGACCTATGCCAAATTTTTACTCGGTCACGAACGCACTAATATCGCCGGCATCGGTATCGCCAAGCGTGAACTGGCCCGCCTGAAGCGGGTCGCAGCACAGCAGATCAAGCACAGCAAACCGCTGTTGCAAGACCCGCTGTTTGCCGCCCGCATCGCGCAAATCGAGATCGATCTGATGGCGCTCGAAATCACCAATCTGCGCGTGCTGGCCGCCGAAGCCGAACGCCGCACGCCGGGTCCCGAAGCCTCGATCCTGAAAATCAAGGGCACCGAAATTCAGCAGGCAATCACCGAACTGCTGGTGCAGGCGGTCGGTCCGTATGCATTGCCGCTGCGGCGCGATGCGATGGCCGATGGCTACACCGGCGAACAGGTCGGGCCCGATGACGCCACCGCATTGGCGGCTGGGTACCTGAACATGCGCAAGCTGTCGATTTATGGCGGCTCGAACGAAATCCAAAAAAACATCATTGCGCAAATGATCCTGGGACTCTGACATGGACTTCACTTTTACCGACGAGCAGAACATGCTGCTCGAGACAACCCGCCGCACTCTCGGCAAGGACTACGACTTTGCCACGCGCCAGCAAATTCGTGACGGTTACAGCAGCACGGTCTGGCAGGGCTTCGCTGACCTTGGCTTGCTGGCGCTGCAGGTGCCGGAAGCCGACGATGGACTGGGCGGCTCGGCGGTCGATACGCTGCTGGTGATGACGGCGATGGGCGAGGCACTGGTGCTGGAACCCTA
Organism: Actimicrobium sp. CCI2.3; assembly: GCF_035019065.1. Lineage (NCBI taxonomy): Bacteria > Pseudomonadati > Pseudomonadota > Betaproteobacteria > Burkholderiales > Oxalobacteraceae > Actimicrobium > Actimicrobium sp. CCI2.3. The sequence goes on from NZ_JASJWR010000030.1 coordinate 43,348, forward strand.
TCTGGCCAGTGCCGTGATGGCGACCACGCTGATCGCACAACTGGGTGACGCCCAGCAGCGTGCCGCGCTGCTTCCTGCGTTGCAGGATGGCTCGCTCATCGCTGTCCCTGCGCACGACGAAGCTGGTAGTCGCTTCGACTGGCGGCAGATCGCCACGCGCGCTACGCCGACTGCGGATGGCTTCGTGCTGGAGGGCGAGAAGTGCCTTGTTGCGCATGCCGGCTCGGCACATTTACTACTGGTCAGTGCGCTGCTGCCTGACGATCGTATTGCTGTGTTCGGTATTCCACGTACAACGCACGGAGTGCGATTGGTGTCGTACCTGACCGTCGATGGTGTGCCGGCCAGTGAAGTCTTCCTCGATCAAGTCGCCGTAACTGCGGACGCCCTCTTCGACCATGCCGAATCCGCACTGGCCGACATGCGTGACCGCGCCCTCGCTGCCGTCTGCGCCGAAGCGGTCGGCATCTTCGACAAGCTGCTTGCGGCCACCGTACAGTACGCCCGCGACCGGCAGCAATTCGGTGTCGCGATCGGCAAATTCCAGGCCTTGCAGCATCGCATGGCAGACATGGTGCTGCATTGCGAACAGGCCCGTTCGATGAGTTTTCTGGCAGCGGTGCGCTGTACTGATTCCGATCTCGCGCAACGCAGGGCGGCGCTCGCGGCAGCCAAAGTCGTGATCGGTCAGGCTTGCCGGTTTGTCGGGCAGCAGGCCGTACAATTGCACGGCGGGATGGGTGTGACGGACGAACTGATCGTCAGTCATTACTTCAAGCGGCTGATGGCCATCGAGCTGCAGTTCGGCAGCACGGACCAGCATCTGGAAGCGTTTGCGGCGCAGCTGAAGGCGGCGTGACCTCCCCGTTCACACTGTCATTGAGTTGCGAGCAATCGGGTTGCGTACAACCTTCACCGACACCGGAAAACACGGCATTTCTTCCTCCCGGATGACCGGAAACTGCATTTCGCATCTGTATGGCGCGACCATCTGACGTCGCGCCAGCTGGATCTTGCCGTTGATCCGCCAGCGCAGCATTCCTTCCCCCCCACAAGGAGCGACGCCATGGCAGAAGCCACCCCGATCCCGTCCGAATCGCACTACGGCAGTTTTTTATCCACGTTGAAATCCCGCATCCACTCAGCCCAGTTCAAGGCGCTACGCGCTGTCAACAAGGAGTTGATCGCGCTGTATTGGGACCTTGGCAAGCTGATCGAGGAGCGACAGGTCGCTGACGGTTGGGGCAAAGGCGTAGTCGAAAAGCTGTCGCGGGATCTGCGTGCCGAGTTTGGCGAAAAAAGTGGCTACTCGGTGCGTAATCTTTGGTACATGCGCATTTTTTATCGCGAATACAAGGACATGCCAATTCTGCAGCCATTGGCTGCAGAATTGGCATGGACCAAAAACACGCTGATCCTTGACCGCTGCCAACACGCGCAGGAGCGCGAGTTCTACCTGCGCGCCACCGCCCGCTTCGGCTGGACCCGCCGCGTACTTGACCACCAGATCGACAACAAGTCGTTCGAGAAATATCTGCTGAACCAGACCAGCTTCGATGCAGCACTACCCAAAGCCGTGGCCAGTCAGGCCAAACTGGCAGTGAAAGATCACTACACCTTTGCTTTCCTGGAACTGGCCGAGGCCCACGAAGAGCGTGAGCTGGAAGCGGCGCTGCTCGGCAAAGTGCGTCAATTTCTTCTTGAAATGGGGCCGCACTACGCATTTGTCGGCAACCAGTACCGCTTGACCGTCGGCGGCAGCGACTTCTATATCGACTTGCTGCTCTACCACAGGGTATTGAAAAGCCTGATCGCCATCGAGCTCAAGGTCGGAGAATTCCAGCCTGAGTACAAAGGGAAAATGGATTTCTATCTGGTCGCCTTGAACGAGCATGTCAAGGTCGAAGGAGAAAACGATGCGATCGGCATCATTGTATGCAAGAGCAAGAACCGCACGGTGGTCGAATACGCCCTCAAGACAACCACGATGCCAATCGGCGTCGCTACCTATGGCACCAGTTCACGTCTACCGGAGGCCTATCGCAATTTGCTTCCTACCGAACAGGAAATCGCAGAGCGCCTGAAAGACTGGCACCTGCCGGACGCGGAGTGCTAGACCTTCATCGGCAGAATCACCATTTGCAATCCATCGAAATGCAAGCGGCGCTGGATCGCCAGCGCTGCCTGATTGTGCAGCAGGCGGATGAACCAGTTGTCGGCCTCGAAGATCAGTTTGCTGGTGAAAAAAATCGCATTCGGATAAGTCCGGCTGATTTCTTCGCATTGATGGGTGACCTCATCAACGACATCGGTGCCAAAGCCCAGCGAGGACGCCGACGCCATCTCGTGGCTATGGCAAAAATCAACGAAAAACTTCAGGGTGGCATTGGCTTCGACCCGCATCAGTTCGACGGCTCCTTCGCCTCCATAGGCATGCGAATCGACGGTGCGCGCATTAACAAAAATGAAGTTCTTGAAATGTCGCGGAAACATGCGCTGCACCCACAGCAGTGCATGCAAACCGCCACCACGCGACGTGCCGACGATGAAGACGGCGGTCTGGTTTTCGGGATCGGGTTCGATCGCACCGACATGCGGTCCGAACGGCTGGTTGGCGAACACCTGATCGACCGAGCGGATCGCTTCTTTGGTCTGGCTGTAGTGATTACGAATGTAAATGCACAGCGCCGCGATTGCCGTGATGATGAGCGCTGTCACCCAGCCGCCTTCCGTAAATTTTTCTACCAGCAGGACGATCAGAATACTGAAGCATATTAAAAATCCGAGCAGCGAGAGCAGGAAGCGGCGCAACCAATGCTCGAGCTCATTACGATGACGCCACCAGTACAGGCATAGTCCGAACAGTGAAATGGCGAAGGTGAGGAACACCGAAATCGAATACAGCACCACCAGCAAGGTGACGCTGCCACGGGTCCAGAACAGAATCGCGAGTGCGGCGACACCCATCACCAGAATGCCGTTTTGCGTGACCAGCCTGGTCGACAGGTAACGGAATTTATGCGGCACCCATGAATCGCCCGCCATGTTCGACAGCACCGCAGGGCCGCCCAGAAAACCGGTATTGGCGGCGACGAATAACAAGCCCGCCTCGAATGCGAGTACGACAATCAGGCTCAACTGACTGCCCCAGGGCCCCATGCCGAGGCTGTCAATGATGGCCTTGAATGTCGTCGCATTGAGCGTCTGACCTTCGATCGGACGGGCATTCCACAACAGGTACAGCAAAATGATGCCGCTGGCCGTGAACGCCAGCGATAGCGCCATGTAGAACATCGTCATCTTGCCCGTATGGACGCGCGGCTCTGCCAGGATATTGACGTTGTTGGACACCGCTTCCAGGCCAGTGTAGGTTCCGCCGCCTTGCGAGTAGGCCAGCAGCAACATGCCTGACACGCCTATCCAGCCGATGTTGCCCGCTAGCTGGCTCGTCTCGGCAAGCGTGTTGGGCACCAGCTCGGGCAAATTACCGGCATGGGCAATGATGCCGTAGACAATCAGGAACAAATGGGTCGCCACGAAACCTAGGAAAATCGGCAAAAGAATTTTGATGGCTTCTTTCATGCCACGCAAATTCAATATGATCAGCAGACCAATGACCACCACTTCCGTCCATAACTTGTAGGCATGAAAACCAAGAGGTAACAGCGAGGCCAGCGCTTCAACGCCGGCTGCGACCGAAATGGCCACCGTCAGCACGTAATCGAGGATCAGCGCGCATCCGGCGATCAATCCCATGTACGGCCCGACCAGTTTGGACGCGACGCGGTAACCGCCACCGCCGGTTGGGAACAACTCGATTACCTGGTTGTAGGCCAGCGCAATGATGAACACCGTAAGCGCTGTGGCAATGGCCATGTAGAGACCAAGGTGGGTATGCGGACCAAGGGCCCGGAAGGTTTCTTCCGGCCCATAAGCCGAAGAGGACAACCCATCGGCCCCTAATCCGACCCATGCGAGGAAAGCCACCAGTGCAAGCGAATGCCGTGTTTCGCTTTTCAGTGGATCAAGCGCTTTGCCCAGGAAAAACTCCCGGATTGTTTTCCCACGATTCATCGGTGGTGACCGGGCTATGCGGTTGTTATGATCAGAGCGAAATCATACCTTGAAGTTTATGGCACCACGGCGAAATCAGCCGGTCAGCGAGGTTGCCCCGCACAACTTAATAAGCCATAATGCTGCCTGCGTTGCCGGGATGGCGGAACAGGTAGACGCACGGGACTCAAAATCCCGCGCTGAAAGGCGTGCCGGTTCGATTCCGGCTCCCGGCACCAAGAACATGTTTTATACCGTATCAAGAAGTCTCAAAACCCGCTCTGCATCTAGCTCAGCGGGTTTTTTGTTGTCTCAAGCAGTTGCACCCTGTAGCATCAGATGCCATTGCTTTGTTGGTATGTTTGTTGGTATTCCCAAAACCAGCAAAAACGCATACCAACAACCGGAGGGAATATGGCGCTGACAGATATTAAAGTGAAGTCACTCAAGCATGGCGGCGCGAAGGCTGGCGACAAGCACGCGGACGGCCAAGCCCTGTATCTGCTGGTCAGTGCCACGGGTAAATACTGGCGCATGAACTACCGCTTTGACGGCAAGCAGAAAACGCTGGCTCTCGGCACCTATCCGGCAGTCTCATTGCTCAAGGCAAGGAAGTTGCGCGACGACGCGCAGGAATTGCTGGCTAGCAAAGTCGATCCCGGCCAAGCAAAGCGCGAGGACAAGCAAGCCAGAGCGGATGCAGCGGAAAAGACCTTCGCCTACGTGGCGCAAGCGTGGCTAGCCAAGACAGAGAGCGCACGCGCAGCTAGTACGCACATCAAGCTGTCGGCATGGATCACAAAAGACGTGATTCCCTACATCGGCTCAAGGCCAATTTCCACACTCAAAGCACCTGACGTGCTGTTGATGCTTCAGAAGATCGAGGCGCGAGGCGCTGTCAGTTCGGCACACCAGATCAAGCAGCTTTGCGGACGGATATTCCGCTTCGCAGCGGGGACAGGATGGGTAGAGCGCGACGTGACCACCGATTTAAAGGGCGCACTGTCGGCGGCGGTCGAGGTGAACCGTGCCGCAATCACTGATCCTCACGAGTTGGGAGGACTGCTTCGGGCGATCCACAATTACACCGGCCATCCGTATGCGGTGGCAGCGCTGAAACTCTCCCCGCTGGTATTCCTTCGTCCTGGTGAATTGCGCTCGGCTGAATGGACGGAAATCAACCTGGACACGGCAGAGTGGACTATCCCCGCCGAAAAAATGAAGATGAAGAAAGACCACTTGATTCCGTTGTCGGCGCAGTCGCTGGAGGTATTGCGCACCATGAAGGCAATGACCGGGCAGGGAAAATACGTCTTCCCCAGCATCCGCACTTTTGACCGCTGCATGAGCGAAAACACAATCAATGCGGCATTGCGCAGCATGGGCTACAGCAAAGAGACGATGACCGCCCACGGCTTCCGGGCAACCGCTCGCACGATCATGGATGAAGTGATGGGCGAACGCCCTGACCTGATCGAGCACCAGCTAGCCCATGCCGTCAAAGACGCAAACGGACGCGCCTACAACCGCACGGCGCACCTACCGGCACGGCGCGACATGATGCAACGATGGGCGGATTACCTGGACAAATTGAGGGCCGGGGCGGACGTGATTCAGCTTCGAGGCGGCACCGCATAGCGTCACCAGTTTAGCCATGCCTACCGCGACGGCGGGAAAACAGAGTGTTGCCCCTTTTACTCTGCTGGCATGGCTTCCGATTCAAAGGGGAAAGGGGCGGCAATGATCGAAAATTTTTTATGGAGTGTTGTTGAACCAGAAGACTTCCCGAAATCAATGTATGAATCAATTTTTAAAAATTTCGACCCAGAAAAACTCTTCGAAAAGAAGAACAGCGAAAAATTCATAAAAGAATTCGGCTATGATTTATTTTCACTAGTAATCGACACAACGAAAATTTGCTGTTACTGGAATAAATCAGATGATGAACTACTGCTATACAAGGAAGTGGATTTAAATAACCGAGAATTTATTCGACTTGCAAATATTTCTTATGACTACTATTTAAAATCTTGCGAGAGTGAATTTAACCCGCTGCAATTTCCAAAAATTATTTACGGCGATATGTGGGAGACATATTTCTGGGGAGCTTGCTGGGGTTACCCGATAATTGAAGATTCTTCAACGCCTTTTCCACCAGAAAGACCTGCACAAGTAGCCGCTATATGTATATTACTGATGCTTGATTTTTCAATATCTGAAATTAAAAAAGACGGATTCACAAAAGAAATCGTTAATAGATTATTGAAGGCAAATAAATTTTTAGTTCTTTCTAATGCGAGTGACGAGAGAATTCGAAGCGCGCAAAGTGAAAGAAACGAAAAAAAATTTCGCGCCAAGTCCGGCGGCGATGCAAAGGCGGCCAAATTCAAAACATTGGAAGATGAAACAGTCCGGATGTACCTCTCTGGAACAGAGAAGTCAGCGCCAGCCGCAGCACTTATAATCACGCCGCAAATTGTCGCAATGTCGAAATATGGAAACGGTGACCTGTACCCTACTACTTCAAAGCCACTTGAATGGATTCGCGCCTATATCAAAGCCCAAAAAAGTAACCCGTGCTAAGCACAACATACTTTCTTCTAAGCACTGGATATACCGTGCTTAGTTGACGGTATAGCTTCAATTCAACGCATCAATAATGATTCTTCCCATGGCGCTATATCGTGCCGCTGGGGAGTAATCCATGTCGCAGAGAGTTATCCGAGTCGCAGACATTGCGACCACCAAAAATAGTAAGGGCATGCTGCCAGTCAGTCCGGCGACTATCTGGCGCTGGGTTCGGGAAGACAAGTTTCCCAAGCCGTTCAAGCTGGGCGATTCCGTCACAGTCTGGAATGCGGCGGAAGTCGAAGCCTTCATCGTGCAACGCGGTGGAAGGGCCGCGCAATGATTCACACCACCCGCTTGACGCATCACTACGACCGGACTGATACTCCGACTGTTCCCGAAAAAGAGGGAGCCAGGGTTGAGAGCCTGAATACATCAAAGCGCACAAACGGCGCAATGCCGTTTTTTCTTGTGCGTCAGTTGTCGCATGCCTATGGGCGGCGGTGGCGGGGAAGCCTTCGGGCTTGCCGGGTTCCTTTGGTGTTCCGGTCTCTCAACCCTGTCATTTGCCGCTCACCCCATTTGAGAGTGGGACGCGGATTAATTCCACACCAAAGGCATGCCATGACGACCATCAGCACCACCACACCCGCACAATTCCAAACCATCACCCGCATTGCCGGACAAGCTGACGCGCTGGGCGCATTGCTTGCTGTAATCGGCATCCTCCCTGCTGTGGATTATCAAACGACGCTGGCGACCTGTTCCAGCCTTGCTAATGACATTGCTAGCCAGTTGGCCGCACTGATCGGAGGTGCAGCATGAGCGCCCCAAAGAAGCCAGCGGATCAGACCGTAGAGCAAGTAGAGCCAAAGGCGATTTATCAACGGTTCACCTTCCTGCATGACGCCATCCAGCACAACACGGAAGCCATGTTTGCCGAAAAGACGATGAACATTTGCCAGGGCATCAGCACTTGTATTGACCTGATCCATTCCAGTGAGACAGACCGCGACAACGGCACCCCGCCAATACTGGGCGCGAACGCAATTGATCGGCTGTTGCGCTTTGTCGTGGCATCCGCCGACATGCTGGCAATTGACGCTGAAAAATGCATCCACAGAGTAGACAAGGAGGGCAAGCCATGAACGCCACTATGACGATGGACCGCGACCAGATTGCTTCCGCACTGTCCTTCATTCCATCCAGCGACTACGACACTTACGTAAAAATGGGGATGGCGGTTAGTTCTGAAATGCCTGGTGAAGATGGCTTTTCCGTGTGGAGCGAATGGGCGCAAGGTGACGATAAGTACAACGAGCGCGAGGCACGAACAAAGTGGAAAAGCTTCGCATCGGGTGGCGGCATCAGCATCGGCACACTGCGCCACGAAGCGACGGGTAACGGCTGGACTTACACCGGCACCACTTACACAAGAACACCGGCAGAGATCGCGCAACGAGCGATAGAAAAAGCCAACAAGGACGAGTCGGAGCGGATCGAAAACGCCATTAAATACGCACGCGGCGCAAAGAAGGCTGTGAAGTTGTGGGCGACCGCGACACCAGTACTGGCAACGGCAGATCATCCTTACCTGGTGCTCAAACAGGTGCCACAAGTGGCGACGATCAAAGCAATCAGCCTTGCTGATGCCGTGGCGATTATCGGGTATCCACCACACCAAAACGACGATCTACTGATCGGCCCGTTACTGGTGATCCCCGTCAAGATTGGCGAGGCCATCAGCACATGCGAATTGATCGACGGCGACGGGCGCAAGCATGCCATCAAGGACGGCGCGAAAGGTGGCGGCTACTGGGCGGCACAACGTTTGCCAGAGGGCGACGGCACGGGCCTGACGCTGGCGATATGCGAAGGCGTGGCGACTACGCTGTCAGTCGTTCAGGCAAGCGCACAGCACGGCATTGCGGCACTGTCGGCGGGTAATCTGGTGAAGGTAGCGCAAGCCATGCGCCAGCGTTACCCGGCCGCGGTGATCGTGCTTGCTGCTGACCTGGATAAGAAGACCGGCGCACCAGATCGCCATGCTATCGGGGCAGCGGCGGCAATGGGTGGACTGCTGGCGGTTCCTGACTTCGGGCCGGATCGCGAGGCAGAAAAAAATGACTTTAACGACATGGCGGCAATGTTCGGGCTGGAAGCAGTCAAGGCCCGGATTGATGGAGCCATGCCGGGCGCTGGTGGCGAGTCGTCGGAAAACGGGGACGGAACGCTGACAGTCTCGGAGATCGGAGCCAGAGAAAAAGCGAAGAAGGACGCACGCAAGGCGGCGCAGATCGCCAGCGGTTTGCCGTTCGGCTTCAGCATTTCCAAGGCTGGCGTTTTCTATACGCCGGAAGGCACCGACGAGAAGCCAGGCAAGCCGATGAAAGTCTGTGAGCCGTTACGCGTGACCGCCTTGATACGTGACCGCGCTTCGGAGAATTGGGGCCGCGTGATCGCATTCCATGATGCTGACGGCGTGTATCACCATTGGGCTATCCCGATGGAATTGCTTTCGGGCGATGGTTCGGACATGCGGCGGGAATTGTCACGACTCGGACTAAAGATCGGTTCCGGCATGGCAGCAAAGAACCGCCTTTCCGAATATCTGATCGAGAGCACACCAAAGGAACGGGCGCGATGCGTTCAACAAACCGGATGGTTCGATAACGTGTTCGTCATGCCAGATCGCACCATCGGGGAAAGTACCGAAGTCGTTTTGTACCAGTCGGAAAACAAGACGGTGTGCCAGTACGTGCAAGGCGGTGACCTTCAACAGTGGCGCGACAACGTAGGGCAGCTTTGCATCGGGAACAGCCGTTTGATATTTGCGGTGTCGGCATCGTTTGCTGGAATGATTCTTCGCCATGCCGGGCAAGAGTCGGGCGGCTTGCACTTTGTCGGCAGTAGTTCGACTGGCAAGAGCACGGCGCAACTGGTGGCGGCTTCGGTGTATGGCAGTCCGGCCTTCAAGCAAAGCTGGCGAGCGACCGGCAATGCACTGGAAGGTACGTGCGCACTTCACAATGACGCGGCGCTGATCCTTGATGAAATGGCAGAGGTAGAGCCGAAAGAAGTCGGCAACATTGTGTACATGATCGGCAACGGTGTTGGTAAAGGCCGGGCATCACGAACAGGCGACGCCAGGCAGCGCAAGACGTGGCGACTGATGATTATCAGTTCGGGAGAAATCGGACTGGCGCAACACATGCGCGATGGCGGCAAGATCGCCAAGGCCGGGCAAGAGGTGCGCATGATCGACATTGCGGCGGATGCCGGGGCCGGTCACGGCTTGTTTGAAGACTTGCGGGACTATGAAGGTGGCGCGATGCTGTCGGATGCCATCAAGGAGGCGACGCAAAGCTATTACGGAACGCCAGCAATTGCTTTCCTGGAGCGCATCACTCAGGAGCCGGACACCTTCCCGGCAACGCTCAAGCAAGCCATGAAATCCTTTGTGGATGACAATTTGCCAGCGGATGCAGGAGGCCAGGCGGCGCGCGTGTGTGGCAAGTTTGCGGTGATCGCTATTGCTGGCGAATACGCTACCGGCGCAGGCATTACAGGCTGGCGTCAAGGTGACGCGGTGGCGGCATCGGCAACATGTTTTAAATCATGGCTTGATAGTCGGGGAGGCAGTGGCAATCAGGAACGAACGGCGATTCTCTCCAGTGTGAAAGCGTTCTTTGAATCACATGGTGAATCGAGGTTTTCTGATATGACCGATGCAAGTCGAATCACGATCAACCGGGCCGGGTTCAGAAAATCGGCTAGCGACGGCCAGGAGTATTTCGTACTGGCGGAAGCCTACAAGCGCGACGTGTGCGCCGGGTTCGACATGAAGACCGTTTCCAAAGTGCTGACAGATGCGGGATGGCTCGCACCGGATGGTGACGGTAAATCGGCGCAGCGGAAGACCTTGCCGGATATGGGCGTCACGCGCTGCTATGTCTTCACTCCGAAAATGTGGGAGGCATGACCATGTGGCTTGATGCGTTCAAACCCAAATTGCAGAATGTGCAAATAAGCGGTGTCAGCGGTGTCAGTGGTGTCAGTCGTGGCGCAAACCCAATAGGCATAAAGGCTGGCGGGTATTCAGCACGGCTGACACCGGGAAAAGTGGCAGGTGTCAGCGGTGTCAGTCAACGCGAAAGAATGCCATCGGCTGACACCACTGACACCGACGGACACCACGATAAAAACAGGTGTCAGTCGATGACGAATGGCTTCAAACCCAGTAACCATGCGGGGTTTGACGGTGCGCTGACACCACTGACACCACTGACACCGCAAAAACACTATGCGCCAGAAAACAGCGAGCTTGCCGGATCACTCTGTCAATTCCGGTTCGACCTGGTGCAATCCGATATTGATGCCGGGTATCCAGCCGACGACCTGCACCGTGTCAATAACATTGCATGGCGACTGATTACGACGCGGGGCTACCTGTTTGATGAGGCGATCACGGCGGCGGCGCTATGGGTATCTGATAACCCGGCACATGCCGACGAAGCCACGTTCATTGACGTGATGGCACTGTTCAAGGAGATACGACTGTGAGTGCTCAACTGATGTTTAAACCGAATGGCGACGGCTACGATGTTTCACCGGCTGGCGTCATCTTGATAATTGCCGGGATGGTGTACGGCGAGGATCGGGCAACTATGTCACGCGCAGGTATACAGAAGTTCACGCGCTTGATTGATGACGTGCTATCGGCAGCACGGACCAATGGCTACCCGCACGAAGACATATTGCGCACACTGCTGGCACGCAACGAATCAGGGCCGCGCATGGTGGAGATGATGCAGGCCGCATGCGACGCGGCAGGAAGCGCCACCATGGATACCGTCATCGGTCGCATGAGACAGTAACGCCGACTGTTACAGCGTAACGACTATCGAGACCGTCAGTTCGGAACACCAGTTCGGCGGGACGGTACAAGCGCAACCCGGCGAGGTGTTTTGCAGAGAACAGCGGGGATGCAGCAAAAGCACCGAGAACCCCGAATCAGGGGCGACGGACTTCGATCCAAGCCGGTTGACATGCTGGGTCGTTTCTATTGGCGCATCGGCTGGTGTCGCCATTGAAAAACAATCAACTTCAATCAAAGGCGCATGCCTTGCCGACTGTTCGCCAGGCATATTGAAACGCCACACCATGAAGGATCACCGAACCCCAACATTACCCCAAGGGTTCGGGGCATCGAACGTCAACATTACAGCAAGGGTTCATGCCATCGAACGGCAAGGTTACGGCAAGGGTATGCAGTAGCTTGACGGCCTGGAACAGTAAGGTTCAATCTAAAGTAGGATGAAATAGAATCAATTTCGCCAGCATCGAAAATCAAACCGAATGGCACAGATCGGGCCGTCAATGATGGACGGACGGCATAGGCGGGTAAAAAGTCTGCGACTGCTGGCGCGCAGGACCGTCTCGCTCCTTCAGTTAAACGCTAACCCACAAAACGCCTCGCGTGCGCGCGCGAGACCGGCAGAATTAGCCAAGGCTAGCTAGCCAAGAAAACCGCCATTTATTGCGTCAGCTTCGAACGCTACAACTGAACTACGGCACGGGGAGGTTACGGGTAGGAGTTGCGCCGTCGAATTAATCAAACAGCGTGGCGAGGCTGTGAGTCATTGCATGGGGCAGGTTTCAAACAACACCATGTAGCCGCAAGCGGGTAGGCGGGTAAAAACTCAAAACCTTGTTAAAGCGGGTACCGTGTATGCCTCTTTGCGCACACAACCGCGTAATGAAACTATTTTTCAAGATGGCTGAAACGATAGGACGAAGCCGACCCGATGACGGCGCGACATTGCACCCAGGCCGGGGGGAGTGGAAAACTCTAAACGGCTCGGCTCCTGACCGTCATCGAACCTATTTTTTTTCGTCCTCAAAATTCATGTTTTTCGATGCCGATCAGATTCATAAGGGATCAACCAGTCATCACGTAAGCAACGCTGACTTATCCGGTATTATCCTGTCTTGCTGCGTGTCAAATAAGAGACACATTCAATTTTGTTGGTATTTTTGTTGGTACTTTTTTTTATTTGATTCTTAGAACCCAGCATCTATGCGGGTTTCAAGCGTGAATGGGGTTCCGGCTCCCGCACCAAACGTATTCGAGTAGATCCAAGCGACATCAAGCAAATTGAACAGTCAGTTAATCGTATAAATTTTATATACAGTTACCTGCCTGTTTTTTTTCGCCTGCTGCTTTTGTAATTTCATCCCTGGAGCCACGATGCCGGTATCACTCGATCAGTTGCTGGTCATTGGAATTTCTTCTCGTGCATTGTTCGACCTTGAAGTCGAAGAAGCGCTGTTTCAGCAGCACGGACTTGAAGCCTACCGCCAGCATCAGATCGATCATGAAGATCAAATCCTGCAACTCGGCGCTGGTTTCGCACTGGTGCGGGCTCTGTTGAAACTCAACGTACTGACGCACAACAAGCGCTTCGTCGAAGTGGTCATCATGTCGCGTAATTCGTCGGAAACCTCGATGCGTATTTTTAATTCGATTACGTACCATGACCTCGACATCACGCGCGCGGTTTTGTCAGGTGGCGCACCACTGGCTCCTTACCTGCACGCCTTCAATGTCAGCCTGTTCCTGTCGCTGCATGAAGACGATGTGCAAGCCGCTGTTGACAGTGGCGTGGCTGCTGCCCTGCTCTATCAGAAACCTGAGAATGTATTGGAGGAACTGGATCAGATCCGAATAGCCTTCGATGGCGATGCCGTGATCTTCTCGGATGAGTCAGAACGCATTTACCAGACGCAAGGTATCGAAGCATTTGAACGGCACGAACGTGAGAACGCACTGAAGCCATTACCCGAAGGACCCTTTGCGCGTTTGCTCAAGGCGCTGTCATTTATCCAGAATAATTTCAAGGCGGCGGATGGGCGCGCGCGTCCGATTCGTACTGCCTTGGTGACAGCGCGTTCGTCCCCTGCGCATGAACGCGTGATTCGTACATTGCGCGCTTGGGACGTGACGATAGACGAAACATTTTTCATGGGGGGCGTGGCGAAGTCAGATGTGCTGGCCGCATTTCGTCCGCATATGTTTTTTGATGATCAGCCGGGCCATTGCGATCGGGCATCGACCATCGTGCCGACTGGCCGTGTGCCGCTGAAGCTGCTGTAACTGTCATCGCATACGGATCGGTCGGGCAAAAAAAAAGCCGGCAGCTAAATTGGCTGCCGGCTTTTTTTAGTACCGTTCTTAGCGTTCTGCGATCGCGTCGACCACACACAGTGCCGTCATGTTGACGATACGGCGCACCGTCGCCGATGGCGTCAGGATATGCACGGCCCTGGCACAACCAAGCAGGATGGGACCGATCGCCACGCCATTACCAGCGGCAACCTTGAGCAGGTTGTAGGCGATGTTGGCTGAATCCATGTTTGGCATGACCAGCAGATTGGCATCTCCCTTGAGCGGTGAATCCGGCATCATCTTGTTGCGCAACTTGCTGTCGAGTGCAGCATCGCCGTGCATTTCACCATCGACCTCAAGATCGGGCGCATCGCGCTGGATGATCGCCAGTGCCGCACGCATTTTCTTGGCCGACTCGGAGTTGCTAGAGCCGAAACTGGAGTGCGAGAGTAATGCCGCGCGTGGATACAGCCCGAATCGACGCATCTCTTCCGCTGCCATGATGGTGATTTCAGCCAACTGTTCCGCAGTTGGATTTTCATTCACATGCGTGTCGACCAATACCAATTGACGATCCGGCAAAATCAGGCCGTTCATCGCGGCATACACATTGACACCCTCGCGCTTGCCCAGTACCTGATCGATGTAATGCAAGTGCAAGGCCGTTGTGCCGAAGGTGCCGCAGATCATGCCATCCGCGTGATTTTTGTGAATCATCATCGCGCCGATTAGCGTGTGGCGACGACGCATCTCGAGCTTGGCCCATTGCTCCGTCCCACCCTGGCGCCGCGTGATAGCAAGATATGACTGCCAGAAGTCACGATAACGCTCGTCATGGTCCGGGTTGATCACCTCGAAATCGACATCTGGCTTGAGACGCAGTCCAAATTTGGCGATCCGCTGCATCAGTACCGCAGGCCGACCGACCAGAATTGGCTTGGCCAGTCGTTCGTCGACGATTACCTGCACTGCGCGCAGGACCCGCTCCTCTTCGCCTTCTGGGTAGATGATGCGTTTGAGTTCGTCTGGTGCGTTCTTGGCCAACTGGAACAGTGGCTTCATGAAGGTACCGCTGTGATAGACAAACTGCTGCAGACGATCAACGTATGCCTGCATGTCCGTGATCGGACGCGCAGCCACACCTGAATCAGCAGCAGCCTTGGCCACGGCCGGTGCGATCTTCATCATCAGACGCGGATCAAATGGCTTAGGAATCAGGTATTCACGACCAAAGCTCAGATTCTCGATGCCATAGGTGCTGGCAACGATATCGGACTGTTCAGCCTGCGCCAGTTCGGCGATTGCATGAACCGACGCGATTTCCATTTCGCGCGTAATCGTGGTGGCACCGCAATCAAGCGCACCACGGAAAATATACGGGAAACACAAGACGTTATTGACCTGGTTAGGGTAGTCCGAACGACCAGTCGCGATAATGGCATCCCCGCGGACCGCCATGACTTCCTCTGGCAAAATTTCCGGCGTCGGATTAGCTAATGCGAATACCAACGGGTTCGCTGCCATGCCCTTGACCATATCCTGTTTCAGGACGCCACCGGCAGATAAGCCCAGGAAAATGTCTGCACCGGGCATGACGTCAGCCAGCGACCGCGCGTCGGTAACTTGCGCAAAGCGGTCCTTATCGGGGTCCATCAGTTCGACGCGGCCCTGGTACACCACGCCGGCCAGATCGGTCACATAAATATTCTTGATCGGAAATCCAAGGTCAACGATCAGGTCCAGACAAGCCAGTGCAGCAGCACCGGCTCCGCTGACGACCAATTTGCACTCCTTGATGTCCTTGCCGACGACTTTCAAGCCGTTCAATATTGCGGCACCTACGATGATCGCCGTGCCATGCTGATCATCATGGAACACTGGAATTTTCATCCGGTCGCGCAACTTGCGTTCAATATAAAAGCACTCCGGGGCCTTGATATCTTCCAGATTGATGCCGCCAAATGTTGGCTCCAGCGACGCAATGATGTCGCACAATTTATCCGGATCAAGTTCATTGATCTCAATATCGAAGACATCGATACCGGCGAATTTTTTAAACAGTACGCCTTTGCCCTCCATGACCGGCTTGGAGGCGAGTGGACCAATATTTCCCAGGCCAAGCACCGCGGTACCGTTGGTAATGACAGCAACCAGATTACCGCGTGCGGTGTAGCGAAATGCATTGGCCGGGTCGGCAACGATTTCTTCGCAGGCCGCAGCGACACCAGGCGAATACGCCAGGGCAAGGTCGCGCTGATTGGTCAGTTGTTTCGTGGGGGTGACGCTGATTTTGCCGGGAGTGGGAAACTCGTGGTACTCGAGAGCAGCCTGACGTAGTTGCTGGCGAATTTCTTCCTTCTTCTCGATCATCGAATCCATCTCTGCAGCCTTCCTGTTGAGTTTCATAACGTGGTCTTGAATTTTAGCAGAGGCGACAGTGCGTTCTTATACGTATTTGTACCATTGCTGATCTTTTCAAATCATTACCTCGTATGCAAATAGCCGGAAAGCACCTCATGAAGCCAGTTACCGACGACTCTTTATCGATCTGATGGTTATCAAATTGCTGCCGTCGGAACTGCTCAATCATGGTGTTAATGGGGCGAACACGATCGGGCACAAGTTATGTATCGAGATTATTTTGTGTCAGGCAACTTCTCGCAGAGGGCGACAATTGACTCGATTGTGATAGCAGGGAGGAGCGGACTACGACTCGAACATACGGGGCGACAAATCAACCTTAGGAAGCGCGTTATCAACAGTGCTTGTCGTGTCAAAAGAAACCGTACAGGATATTTGCTTTGCTAATTATTGCCGATAACGCAGTAAAAGCACCTTCTGCTTTTCTTTCTTCATATCTTTTGTCGTAACAGCCTTGTTGTCATCTGTCTGCACAAAAGTACGTTGAGGCACATTGGGCATCATGTCGTTCGACGCAACCACCTCGCTGACTTGCGCGCGCTTGAGTGCCCTCAGAACGGTTGCGGGTGCCGGCCCCCTAACCGTGGAAGCATTGACGGAAGGCGATACTTTCGACTCTGGCTGTTGCAAGGAGGATTCAACAAACGAACCAGATGCCGCTGGTGTTGTAATGCGTTTGTCCTGTTGCGGCGGAAGCGGCAATTGTGGCGTGTTTTTTAGATCGCGTTCTGCTTGCAATACCTCCCGTGCACGCTCGTCGATTGCGGACTGTCGATTCGCTTGTATGCCGGTCATCCCGGAAATCCTTGGCGTGATCAGGAAAAGTCGCTCGCGATTACTCACACTGTCGGAGTTATTCTGAAAAAGGCCGCCAAGAACCGGAAGGTCGCCCAAAACTGGAATTTTTTGATGATTTTTTGTCTTCGCCTCCGAATGATATCCACCAATCAGCAAAGTATGTTCTGGTTCAACGATCGCCTGTGTCGTGATCGTCGATCGGGTCACATTTGTACTGCTGGCAGCTTCAACAGAAAAAGCACCATCTTCTATATTGATATCGAGCCGGACTCGGGTTAGTGATCCTTCCCGGACGATTCGTGGAGTGACTTTCAGCATTGTGCCGACATTCACGTTTGCGAGATCAACAACGCGTTCTCCGACCAAAGGCAAATAGCGACTCTGGCTTAAGTCAAGAACAGCGGCAATGTTTTCTAGCGTTGAAATAGTGGGCTTGGCCAGCACTCGAGCATCACCTTTATTTTCCATTGCAGTCAATCTCGCATAAAAATTTGCTGCATTTTTAATTAATAGCGTCGATCCTGATACGGGTAATGTCATGCCTTTTGAGTCGGTGGAAGTGCCATTAAATGTCGCACCGATACTACCTAAGTTAAATCCCCATTCTGCGCCAAGTTGATTAAGCTGGGTACGATCGATATCGACGATCAATGCTTCAATTTCAATTTGTTGAGGCTCGATGTCTAGCTCGGAAATCAATGCCTGATACATCGCACGCTTGTCACCACTGTCATAAATGATGATCGCATTGAGCGACTGATCAGCATCAATACGAACGCCCTGCGTCTTTGGACGAGTCGAACGTCTTGGGTCGTCACCGTCGCCATCTTCGTTACGGAAATCCTTATTGTTATCACGACTACTGCCAAGCAGAGCCTGACTCGACTCGCCTGTTCTGGAGGTAGTCAGTACTTTCGCACTGCCGCGCCCCAATTTTCCTTGCCTCGAACGCTTATCGCTACTGACAGAAATATCTTCAGAGGAAATTAAACTACGTGCATCTGAGGAATTCAGCAGCCCCGACAGGATAGTTTTAACGCCTGGAATTACGTTATCAGCTTGCCCGCGAGTACTAATCGTTCTGTCAGTAGCACTGGCATATTTCAACCGGAACACCATCAACTGCTTTTCCACGATGACATTTTTTTTGCTTTCACCAGCAGGCAATAATGTTTCGCGAACTAATTCAACATATTTTCTAGGACCGCTTACCAGCACTATTCCTTCGTCGGGCATTTCGCCCCATCCAAAACGGGTATCGAACAATCCCAGACCAATTAATGCAGCCTTCGAGTTCATTACGGCATCTTCACCGACCTCGATGCGCATGGACGTGACATCGCTGGAACCGACAACGTATAAAGTATCGTTATAGACAAACCACCGAAATTCATACTTTGCACCTAATCGATTTAAAAATTCAGAACCATTACCAGCTTGAAATCTGCCATGAAGTGAAGTGCCCATTGGCATTGAACTTTGAAGTTTCACACCATAGGTTGTACTAAATTCCTGTAGAACATCTGACAAGGTCATTCCACTCGCATTAATACCAAAACCAGTATCCTTCCAGCTCACCGGCACAGCGGCATTTGCTCCCGTCAAAACACACAAGAAAAAAGATATGACAAAACAAATAACCAGACGAATTCTAGCGTAATGCGCGATTCTGAAACCTGGGATCGAACGCGTTACGCTAAGCATAAACTGTCCTATTCGTGCCGTAGGTATGGAATAAATTCGGTGAATGAGTGTCACTAACTGACATCATTTAGCGGCCAAGCAAACTCCGGATACGTTGCTCTTCCCGCAATGGAAAAGAATTATGTGGTGTTGAAGTCTTATTTATTAATAGTTCAGGGAAATAACGATCTCGTTGATTCAATATTTTTTCTAACGCTGGTTCCGCTTCACACCATGACTTAACCGAAGGCAACCATTGCGATAGCAATAATCTTCCGTCGCCGTCATCAATTCCAAGACCCGCATCAAACAAAAGTGTCATTGCAAAGCCTGACTCTAGAAAACTTGACATAGAAGAAGATGAGTATTTATTTGAAAGCTCGGTACTTAAGGCGGCGCCTTCAGGGAATATCTGCAGACAGACGGCTACATCGTCAAACAATACGGTTTCATTTAGAGGTAATTTTGCCAGAATTTCATCTATGCCACGATCTTCCATGATTTCACTTCGCTTCATTCATTACAGTTTTTTTCCCTTTTTCATACAATTTTAAGTAAGCCTCCGTTGCCTGTTGCGTTACTAGACGTTTTTGGAAAGATTTTAAAAATTCAGCTGGATCGGGATCTTCTCCACGCATATTTCTCGCCATGTAATCGTTAATTTTATCGTTCTCGTGATCGTAACGTGCATCCAACCGTGCAAATACCGGATTGAGTTCAGCTGCCGACATATAGCCTCCTTAAGGTAATTTTTACGTGATCCTTGTTCATGAGTAGCACCTGGAGATTTTTAGTTCAATTTGACTAACAATTTTATGAAGTTGGATAGCCTGCGGTATGGACCTCAGTTACCTGACGCCCCATCAATTTCAACCCATTCACGTTAAGCCTTGTCATGCAGGGCCGGGTAACCGGTTCACATTTGACCTCGATGCATTCGATGGATAACTACTACGTCTCCAAACTGATCCCGCTGATGCGCGAAGCCGGTGTGGCGGCGATTGCCAATTCGTTGATCAACATTACCCTGCAAGGTCGCCATGACAGTTATCCGAAGCGTCGTGGGATGACCCGTGTACCGGAGTTAATGGCGGCCGGTATTGTTGTCGCATTCGGGCATGATTGCGTGATGGACCCGTGGTATCCGCTCGGCAGTGCTGACATGCTGGAGGTTGCGCAAATGGGATTGCATGTCGCACAGATGACCGGCCAGGACGCGATGCGCAACTGTTTCGATGCTGTCACGACTGCACCGGCCACCATCCTCGGACTGGATGGCTACGGTATTGCCATCGGATGCAAGGCGGATATGGTGTTGTTGCAGGCCCGCGATAAGGTTGACGCGATTCGATTACGTGCAACCCGTCTGGTGGTCATCCGTGCAGGCAAAATGATATCGCGTACTCCGGCGGCGACGGCGATGCTGGATCTGCCAGGCAGGCCGGCGGAGGTAGATTGGATTGTGCGCAATTAGATTGCACAGTTCGTCGCGAAGAATTTTCCTTCGTTTTTTTCTGCCCAATGCAAAAAGGCCCTTCTTTCGAAGGGCCCTCATGTTTGCTGCATGTAACTTAGCCTGACGATGACCTACTTTCACACGTGTTGACGCACTATCATCGGCGCAACGTCGTTTCACGGTCCT
>NZ_JASJWR010000031.1:0-63465 GCF_035019065.1 Actimicrobium sp. CCI2.3
GATTCTATGCGGTCCCTGCTCAAATGATTCGCTCTTCAACCTGAAAAAGGCTTGCTTTTGAACAGAGTATCTACGATGCGTCGGATTGGCGGTGATTTTGGCGTAGGGTGCGGCTCGTTCACAAAGGCAGGTGTATTCGCCCCGGGACATTGCACCAGCACATTTGCAAAGCCCGTTGGTCGATTGACTTAATGCTTGATCTGGCCGTGCAGTCTACGCAAGCCCATCCAGACGACGAACACGATCACCGGCACCATCAACCCGGTGACGAGATCCGTGTTGATCGGGAGTCCCGCTGACTTGGCGGCTTTTGCCGCATAGCCGCACAGGCCGACCATGTAATACGACACCGCCACAACGGAGAGTCCTTCGACCGCTTGCTGCAGGCGTAACTGCTGCGCCGCGCGGGCATTCATCGATTGCAGGATTTTGCGGTTATGCAGTTCTTGCGCAATTCCCACGCGGGTGCTCAGCAACTCATTCGAGTGGGCGATCCGTTCGGCCAGTGCGGTTTGCCGGCGGACCGTGGCAGAGCAGGTACTCATTGCCGGGGACAGCCGGCGCTCCATGAATTCGCGCAACGTCGGCAAGCCATCGATACGGACTTCACGCAATTCCTCGATGCGCGCCTTGACCAGCTGGAAATACGCATGCGACGCCGAGAAGCGGTAGCTGTTGTCGACAGCGAGTTTTTCACTGCGTGCCGCCAGATCTGTAATATTGCGCAACAGCAAACGTTCACCATCATCCGGTTCGCCCGACGCTTCGACCGATCCCGCCTCGGTGACCACGTCGTCGCTATCGACCATCTCTGCCGTTAACCGTGCCAGTTCCGCCTCGATAATGTTGAGTGTGCTGGCCGACGCCTGCGCATGAGGTAGCCCCAGCAGCGCCATCATCCGGTAGGTTTCAATTTCGAGTACGCGCTGCACCAACCGTCCGAGCTGATATTCGCGCAAACCCAGATCGCGCACCACGAAGCGACTGAAGCCGTCGCTCTGGATCAGAAAATCACTCCAGACTTCGGCGTCTTGCAGCACGACGCTGGCTGCCAGCGACAGACCTTCGAAGACGGCACGAATTTCTCGTGCAGCCGGATCGCTGACGGGGCCGGATTTGTCGAGCACGACGTGGGCCGCGACCAGGATTTTTCCGTCCAGACCGTGCAGCCATTGCTGCGGTACGTGCATGAGCGGCATGCGTTCAAACGACTGCGCCAGCGGCGCACTCTCTGCGTGACGCATTGCAAACGTGAAGGTGGCGAATTCGGTATGGCATTCCCATTTGAGGCGGAAGCGGCCGAAGTCATGATAAAAATATTTGGCCTCGGCGGCCGGACCGGCCACGCCGAAACAGCCGCACAGTTCGACCAGTTTGCGCAGATGCCAGTCGGGCGTGGCACCGGTTTCGGCATAGAGCGCGAGGTGCGTCACACTTTCGGGTGCATCAAGTTGCAGGAAGGGCCGGGAATGGGCTTCGGCCGCTAGCGCCATGCGCAGCGGGTGATTCATGACAGGAGAGGTAATCGGCATGGGGCAGACAATAGCAGAGTGGAGCAGGAACGCTGCGCGGCAACAAAATCAAACAGGATAAAACAGGATCAGGAATAAAAAAATGGCACCGACGTTGATCCCCGTCAGTGCCGCGATGGCGACAACTCAGGCAAGGACTTTGCGAATGGCGGCGGCCAATTCTTCGGCGACAAATTTGGCGACATAGGCATCGGCACCAACGCTCTTGACATGGTCTTCATTGGTGGAACCTGACAACGAGGAGTGAATCACCACCGGCAAATCAGCGAAGCGTGGACTCTGCTTGATGTTGCGGGTCAGGGTGAAGCCATCCATTTCCGGCATTTCAAGATCGGTCAGTACCATCGCCACCTTGTCGCGGATGGTCTTGCCTTCTGCTTCGGCCGCGCTGGCCATAGCCTGCAGCTTGTCCCAGGCTTCCTTGCCGGTCTTGGTCATGATGAATGGCGCACCGATTGCATTGAGTCCTGCTTCAATCAGCGAACGGGCCACTTGCGAATCATCGGCAGCCAGAATGACAGCACCCGGCTTGAGCAGCAACTTGGGACCGATGGTCTCGGGATCGACATCCTGGCTGGTGCTCGGCATGATGTGGCGCAGGATTTGTTCGACATCGAGCACCTGGGCTAGCCGGGTAGGTTCGTTCGGTGCTTCCAGTCGTGCAATGCTGGTGATCATGCCGCCGACACCACTGGCCTCTGCCGACAGAACCTGACGCCATTCGAGCCGAACGATTTCTTCTACCGCTTCGACCGCAAAGGCTTGCGTCGAACGCGCATATTCGGTGACCAGCATGATGTTCAGTCCGGTCTTGGGATGGCAGCCAACGAGGGCTGGCAGGTCGATCACGGGAATGATCTGGCCACGCAGATTGACTACGCCCAGCAGGTTCGGGTGCGCACCGGCAACCGCAGTCAGTTCGGGCATTGCGACAATCTCGCGGACCTTGAAGACGTTGATGCCATAGAGCTCGGAGCGATCACCATTGGCATCGCCACCGAGTCGGAACAGCAATAATTCAAACTGATTGGAGCCAGTCAGGTTGGTACGTTCGTTGACTTCTTGCTGGACGGATTTCATAAGTGACCTCGGTGACGAAGGGAGTGAAGTGCTGTTGCGATTATCGGTTGTTATTGAGCAATAGGAGCGACTCGCTGTGCATATTGCGCGCTTCCAAACAACACGTCCCTGGCCTTGTCGTCAGTGAACGGCTTGCGCAGGTCGGCCAGCACGGCGACCCCGCGCTGCACGGCGGGGCGTGCAGCGATGTCATCGAACCAGCGCTGTACTTGCGGAAACTCACTGAGTTCGATGCCCTGGTTCTGCCACGAACGAATCCACGGAAAAGTCGCGATATCGGCGATCGTGTACGCACTGCCTGCCAGCCAGGTGTGTTCGGTCAGGCGGCGATCGAGCACGCCGTACAGGCGACGCGCTTCCTTGGTGTAGCGATCGACCGCGTAGGTGATTTTTTCGGGAGCGTAGATGCGAAAGTGATGGGCTTGCCCGAGCATCGGACCGACACCGCCCATCTGGAACATCAGCCACTGCAGCGTCGTAAATTTTTCGCGATCGGTTGTGCCCAGAAATTGTCCGCTCTTGCCCGCAAGATAAAGCAGGATCGCCCCGGACTCGAACAGTGAAATCGGTTTGCCATCTGGACCATCGGCATCGACGATCGCAGTAATCTTGTTGTTGGGAGAGATTGCCAGGAAGTCCGGCTTGAACTGGTCGCCGGCACCGATGTCGATGTGATGCACCCGGTAGGCCAGTCCGAGTTCTTCGAGCAGGATATGGACTTTATGGCCGTTCGGCGTCGCGGTGGAATAGACATCAATCATGAAAGCTCCGTCACTGGAAAACTGCGTGAAGACTGCGAGCCGTGATTATGCCGTTGTTTGACGCGCCAGTGCAGGCCAATTGGCACGCACCGGCGATCGTTGAGGATGGATTACTCAGGAACGCGTGACAGGCAGTTCCAGGTCTTCGCCGGGCAGGCTCATGTGCTTCGCCAACTCCAGTTTGGCGATGGCATTGCGATGGACTTCATCCGGACCGTCGGCGATGCGCAGCGTGCGGTTGCCGGCCCACATCGACGCCAGTGGGAAATCGTCGCAGACGCCGCCGCCGCCATGTGCCTGAATGGCCCAGTCGAGGACTTGCTGGGCCACGTTCGGTGCGAGCACCTTGATCATCGCGATCTCGGCCTTGGCGTGCTTGTTGCCGACGATATCCATCATCCAGGCCGCCTTCAGCGTCAGCAAGCGCGCACTGTCGATCTGGATGCGCGACTCGGCAATGCGTTCGCGCCAGATGCTTTGTTCGGAAATCTTGCGACCGAATGCCACGCGTTCATTGAGGCGCTTGCACATCAGTTCGAGCGCGCGTTCGGCCACACCGATGGCACGCATGCAATGGTGAATGCGGCCAGGTCCGAGACGACCCTGAGCGATTTCAAAGCCACGGCCTTCACCGAGCAGGATATTCGAGACCGGGACACGCACATTGTCGAAGCGGATTTCGCAATGGCCATGCGGCGCATCGTCATAGCCGAACACGGTCAATGGCCGCACGATGGTGACGCCTTTGGTCGCCACTGGCACCAGAATCATTGATTGCTGCGAATGGCGTGCTGCCTCGGGATCGGTCTTACCCATCAGTATGAATATCTTGCAGCGCGGATCACCGGCACCAGAAATCCACCATTTGTGACCGTTGATGACGTACTCGTCGCCATCGCGTTCGATGCGGGTCTCGATGTTGGTGGCGTCCGATGACGCAACATCCGGTTCGGTCATCGCGAAGGCAGAACGGATTTCACCCCGCAACAGCGGCTCCAGCCATTCGACCTTGTGGGCCTCGACACCGTAGCGTTCGATGGTTTCCATGTTGCCGGTATCGGGTGCGCTGCAATTGAAGACTTCCGGTGCCCAGCTGACCCGGCCCATGATTTCGCACAGCGGTGCGTAGTCGAGGTTGGACAAGCCTTCCGGCGCGCGGTCTGATTTCGGCAGAAACAGGTTCCACAAACCCTGTTCACGGGCCAGTGGCTTGAGTCGCTCCATCAATTCCGTGGCCAGCCAGCGGTTGCCTTTTTCGGACCCGTTGCGATCGATTTCCTGCTTGTAGGCTTTTTCGTTCGGATAAATATGCTGGTTCATGAAGGCCAGTAACTTCGTTTGTAGTGTCCTGCATCGTTCCGAATACGCGAATTCCATCTTGTCTCCTGTTGGCTTGTTATGGATGTTTCTACGGATGAAAACTATTGTTTGCGGGCGTATTCCCAGCCCATCTCGGCCATCGCGCGCGCCGCCTGACCGGCCTTCAATGCCTGGGCGCTGGCGGCGGTGCCATCGACGAAACGCTTCATGATTCCTTGCAGGATGCCCGCCATGCGGAACATGTTGTAGGCCAAATAGAAATTGAAATCTTCAGGACGGATGGTCTTGCCGGTGCGTGCGCAATACGTGGCGATGTACTCCGCTTCAGTCGGGATGCCGAGTGCGGGCAAGTCCAGTCCGCCGATGCCGCGGAATTGGCCCGGCGGAATATGCCAGCTCATGCAGTGATACGAAAAATCGGCCAGCGGATGACCGAGTGTGGATAATTCCCAGTCAAGAATGGCGAGGATGCGTGGCTCGGTCGGATGAAACATCATGTTGTCGAGACGGAAGTCACCGTGCACGATGCTGGTTTCGTCGCCGGGTGGAATATTCTTTGGCAACCACTCCATCAACTGATCCATCGCGACGATTTTTTCGGTTTCGGAGGCCTTGTACTGGCGTGTCCAGCGATCGATCTGACGTCCGAAATAGTTGCCCGGCTTGCCGTATTCGGCCAGTCCGATGGCGGCGTAATCGATGGTGTGCAACTGCGCGATGACGCGGTTCATTTCGTCGTAATGGGCAGCGCGCTCGGCCTTGTCCATGCCGGGCAGCGACTGATCCCACAAGACGCGTCCGTCGACGAACTCCATCAGATAAAAGGCGCGGCCAATAACGGCTTCATCGGTGCACAGCGTGTATTGTTTTGCGGCCGGAAAACCGGCCTTGTTCAGCGCATCCATGACGCGGTATTCGCGATCAATGGCATGCGCCGACGGAAGTAATTTGGCTGCCGGACCCGGCTTGGTCCGCAATACGTAATGCTGGCCGTTGGCATTGATCTTGAAGGTCGGATTCGATTGCCCGCCTTTGAATTGCTCGATCGTGAGTGGTCCCGAAAAACCATCGACATGATGCGACAGATATTCCTGCAAGGCGCCAAGGTCGAATTGCTGGCGTTCGGCGACGGGCATGGTGCCCATGAATTCTTCAAACATCTGGTCTCCTGGGTGTTTGGATTGAGTATTCTACCTGAACGAATCGTACGATCGTACTATTTGATCGGTGCCAGGCGGCGTTCATGATGGCGTGGTTTGGTGATCGTGCGGAGGTCTTTTTTCAAGAAGGCGTTGATGCCGTCCTGTCCGGGTTGCTCAGGGGTCGTATCCGCGTGGTGTTACAGCAGCGCTGGCGCATTGCACGCCAATTCAGGCTGCTCTGGCAAAGCTGCCAGAATGATTTGCCGATCGCCCCGACAACCGCACCGGTTTTGTCGACCGAGTTATAACTCGGCGTCCTTGCCCCAGAGCTGATTCATGTTGAACCGGACTGACGCGGTATCGTTATGCAAGACCTCGCGAATGGCAGTCAATGTACCGGAGGTGTCGCGCTTGATAGGAAACGCAAGCGGGGCGCCACGCGGGCCAAGCAGCGCATGCACGACAGGCATGGTGGAGCCTCCTCCCTTGCTGGTGACAACGCCGACTTCCCCATTGACTAATCTGACGAAGGTACCGCATGGATAAATGCCTAACTCGCGCAAGAACAGGGCGGCCAGATTGGCGTCGACCTTGTGTTTTTCGTTGAGCAAGATGTCGCGCAACGCCGCATTAGGCAGCATTTGCTTGCGATACGTGCGCGGGACGACACGTGCGCAGTAGCGGTCTGCAAGGGCAAGCAGTTTGGCATCGCTCAGTATCGCGTCCCCGCGTGTTGCAGAACTATATCCGCTGCCGTCTTCATTTTCGTGATGCCGCAAGACGCATTCCAGCCAATGTTCATCACTGACGCCGGCTTCGCGCAATAGCCTGACGCTCTCTGCCGGGTGCCGGTAAATAATTTTTCGTTCGTTATCGGTGAGTGGATTCAGGTTGTCTTGCATGGCATCCTGGTCGCGCAGCATACCGAGGTTCATGGTCAGGGCCGCTGCGGTGATCGAAATCATGTCGTCCTCTGATTTGCCGATTTTTTGACCCACGTGGGCTGTCAGGATGGCCGTATCAATGCAATGCCGAACCGCGTAGTTGCACTCATCCTGATTCAATAAAATGGTTGCGATGGCGACATCCGCGTTGACGGTGGTTGCATACCGGATGACTTTTGCGATGTCGGTAATTTTGGTCGGCAGGTCAGTCTCGTTATGCACATTGAACAGCAACCGCTCGAGACGCTTGGCACATTGATTGATGATGCGCAAGACAGAGATAGACTCCACCCTCGGTGTGGACGTGACGTCTTTTGTGTGTGCGTTGCTTGTGTTTCGAGTGACGAACAAGCCGCGTTCGATCAGGCGTTCGATCTGCATCCGACTCTGGACGACCTGACCCTGTTTTAGCAGCAGATGACCTTCCTGGTCCATGACGTCCCACTGCAGCGGTTTGCCGGGGACGATATCTGCAAGGCTGATGCGATGCTGTTCCATGTGCGCTCCGGCATAACACGCATGCCGGTCGATATCGTTCCTCGATGCCGCAACATGGCGTTTTTAACAGTTATCCAAATAGCCAATTTCCTTCGAGCATGATTACATGAAATCACAATAGTTAGCGACTTAATTGAAACTAGTGGTTTTTATGTTGGTAGGGTTCGCGTCAGAGGCAATCCAACTTTCGGGTTTGAAAATCAGAAACAAACCATCCCTGCGGGTTTTTGACGCTAACTTCAGTAGGGCCTTGTCTTTGGTGATCAAGGCAGAGGCTTGCGCATCACGTGCCAGTTCGAGGAATTTTTGATCGTCGCGGTCTTTGCAGACGGGCAGACGCGCCGCATCGCTGTCCTGTGCGCAGTTGGGCAAGCAATGAATCAGCGCATCGAATTCCGCCATGCTGCGTTGCCGGGCAGGTTCATCGAGTTTCAGTTGAGCATAGCCGAGCACGATCAGCCATTCGGTCCTGCAATCGGCGCGGGTAACCGCTTCGACGGTGCCATCCTGAAGCGCTGCCAGCAAGCGATGCCAGCGCGGGTCCCGGAAGACAAACAGGTCGAGGCAGACGTTGGTGTCGATAACGATGCGGTTGGGTATCATTGGACCTGCCTATTATTTTTACGACTGCAACAATTCATGCTCATCGTTCTCTCTCCTGCCAAAACCCTCGACTATGCCACAGCACCTGGAACAGACTTCTCCACCACTGCCGATTTCATTGATCAATCGGCCGCACTGATCGATACCTTGCGAAAATTGTCTCCGGCTGAAGTCGGGACCCTGATGCACATCTCGGATCCGCTAGCGCAACTCAATGCGACGCGCTATCTCAGCTGGACATTGACCGCCACGCCCGCCAATGCCAAGCAGGCGGTGCTCGCTTTTAATGGCGACGTTTATGAAGGGCTCGATGCAGTCTCGCTCAAGCCGGAACAACTTGGTTATTTGCAGGAACATCTGCGGATTTTGTCAGGCCTGTACGGTGCGCTGCGTCCGCTTGACCTGATGCAGCCGTACCGGCTTGAAATGGGCACCCGGCTGGCGACGTCAAAGGGCAAAGACCTGTATGCCTATTGGGGCGACAGTGTCACCGATGCGCTCAATGCACAGCTTGCTTCACAGGACGCGAAGACATTGGTCAACCTCGCCTCGGAAGAATATTTCAAGGTAGTCAGACCGGCACGATTGCTGGCACCCATCATCACGCCGGTGTTTCAGGACTGGAAGGACGGCAGGTACAAGATCATTTCGTTTTACGCCAAGCGGGCGCGCGGACTGATGACACGTTATGCCGCGCAGCATCAGCTTACTGACGCCGATGGCTTGCGCGATTTCAATCTGGGTGGTTATGCGTATGACGCCAATGCATCGGATGCGACGCACTGGATGTTTCGGCGTCGTATCGGGGATTAAAAAAAGACCTCGTTGTGCGCATCCGGTCGGCCAGCAATTGTCCTCGTTGTTCGTGGCGATGGACGGCAACAGCATGCCAGTCACGCCCAGGCATTGATCAAAGGCCCGCCTTGTGCGATCAGGAATTCCTTGAGCATCAGCGCCGCCGGTGCGTGCCGCTTCGAGCGCAGATGCGTCACGTGCCAGTGCCGCACTAGCGGCAAGCCCACGATGTCGAGCAGTGCCAGATGTCCCGCGGCCAGTTCATGGCGCACCGTGCGCAGCGACAAAAAAGTCAGGCCCATGCCAGCCATCACCGCTTGCTTGATGGACTCGTTACTGGGCATTTCCATGACGATCTTTGGCGTGACAGCATGCTCGGCGAACAGGCGCTCCATCGCGTCGCGGGTGCCCGAGCCCACTTCGCGCACCACAAAATCGGCACCGTCGAGGATCGCTAGCGGCGCTTTTCTGCGGCGTGACAGCGGGTGGTTGGGCGCGCTGACGATGCCCAGCGGATTGGTGGCAAACACCGTAGACGAACACACTTTCGTATCCGGGACGTGACCCATGATGAGCAAGTCCAGCTCGTTGCGCTGCATTAGCCGCAGCATGTTTTCACGGTTATGGATTTGCAGCGCGATCTCGATATCCGGGAACTGTTTGCGAAACTGCACCAGCAGCATCGGCACGAAATACTTGGCGGTGCTGACTACGCCAAGATCGATTTTGCCGCGCCGCATGCCGCGCAGATCGGCCACCGATTCGTCGAGCTGACGCAGTTGCGTGACGGCCGCCTGCGCAAATTCCTGCACGTCGCGTCCGGCGGCGGTTAGCCGGATCGACCGACCGTAGGCTTCGACCAGCGAAATCCCCAAGGCTTCTTCGAGTTGCTTGAGCTGCATCGAGACCGCCGGTTGGGTCACATGCAAGGATTCAGCCGCTCTTGATACTGACCCGGTACGGGCGATTTCGAGGAAGGTGTCGAGCTGGCGCAGCGTGTAGTGGCGCATTGGATGTCATCAGTCTTAAGTGATATGAATCTCGGAAATGCTTATTAGACCTTATCGGTCCGGCTTCGTATAGTTTGATCAGGACAGCAACATTCCCTTGCACCGATGATCCACCGGAGAACCGCCATGAGCTTCACTGACACCCGCAGCGACAATCACATCGACAGCAGCGCCGACAACGACGCCATCCAGATCACAGACCAGAAAAAGCGCTATTCCGCCGGCGTGCTGAAGTATGCCCAGATGGGCTACTGGAACAGCGACTACGTGCCCAAGGCCACTGACCTGCTGGCGCTGTTTCGCATCACGCCGCAGGACGGCGTCGACCCGATCGAAGCCGCCGCCGCCGTTGCCGGCGAATCCTCGACGGCGACCTGGACCGTGGTCTGGACCGATCGCCTGACTGCCTGCGACATGTACCGGGCCAAGGCTTACCGGGTCGATCCGGTACCGAATAATCCCGGCCAGTATTTTTGCTACGTCGCGTATGACCTGTCGCTGTTCGAGGAATGCTCGATCACCAATGTCGCCGCATCGATCATCGGCAACGTGTTCAGCTTCAAGCCGCTGAAAGCGGCGCGGCTGGAAGACATGCAGTTCCCGGTCGCCTACGTGAAGACATTCCCCGGCCCACCGACCGGCATCATCGTCGAGCGCGAACGCCTCGACAAGTTTGGCCGGCCGCTGCTGGGCGCGACCACCAAGCCGAAGCTGGGCCTGTCGGGACGCAATTATGGCCGTGTGGTCTACGAAGGACTGAAGGGCGGACTCGATTTCATGAAGGATGATGAGAACATCAATTCGCAACCGTTCATGCACTGGCGCGACCGCTTCCTGTTCGTGATGGATGCGGTCAACAAGGCCTCGGCGGCAACCGGCGAAGTCAAGGGCAGCTATCTCAACGTCACCGCCGGCAACATGGAAGAGATGGTTCGTCGCGCCGAATTCGCCAAGGAGCTTGGTTCGATCGTGATCATGATCGACCTGGTGGTGGGCTGGACCGCGATCCAGTCGATGTCAAACTGGTGCCGGCGCAACGACATGCTGCTGCACATGCATCGTGCCGGCCATGGCACCTATACCCGGCAAAAGAATCACGGCATTTCATTTCGCGTGATTGCCAAATGGCTGCGTCTGACCGGCGTCGATCACCTGCATACCGGCACGGCCGTTGGCAAACTCGAAGGCGATCCGATGACCGTGCAGGGTTATTACAACGTCTGCCGCGATGCGCAGACCGTGGTCGACCTGCCGCGCGGGATTTTCTTTGACCAGGACTGGGGCGCCTTGCGCAAGGTGATGCCGGTGGCGTCCGGCGGAATCCATGCAGGGCAGATGCACCAGTTGCTGCATCTGTTCGGCGACGACGTGATCCTGCAGTTTGGCGGCGGCACCATCGGCCATCCGCAGGGGATACAGGCCGGCGCGGTGGCCAACCGGGTGGCGCTCGAAACAATGGTCCTTGCGCGCAACGAGGGACGCGACATCGAAAACGAGGGTCCGCAAATTTTGCGCGACGCGGCGCGCTGGTGCAGTCCGTTGCAAGCCGCGCTCGATACCTGGGGCGATGTCAGCTTCAACTATGCCTCGACCGATACGTCCGACTTCACGCCGACACCGTCGCTGAGCTGAACACACTGTTGCATTTTCTGACCGATTTCAAGGAGCCATCATGCGCATCACCCAAGGTACGTTTTCATTCCTGCCCGACCTGACCAACGAGCAGATCACCAAACAGATCCAGTACTGCCTCGACAAACGCTGCGCCATCGGTATCGAGACCACCGACGACCCGCATCCCCGCAACACTTACTGGGAAATGTTCGGCATGCCGATGTTCGACCTGCATGACGCGGCCGGCATCCTGGCCGAAGTCGAGGAAGCGCGCCGGACATTTCCGAACCATTACATTCGCGTCATGGCCTTCGATTCGACCCATACGGTGGAATCGGTGGTGATCTCGTTCATCGTCAACCGGCCCAAGGACGAACCGGGTTTCCGGCTGGTGCGGCAGGAAGTCGACGGCCGCAAGATCCGCTACAGCACCGAGAGTTATGCGGTCAATCGCGCGCCCGAAGGCAGTCGCTACTGACACCGTGCATTTCTTTTTCCATCCACCCCGGAGGCAATCATGACGACCGCAACTGCAACCGAACCTGAAAGCAACCCGGTCGCCGCCGCACTGGCCGGTTCCGGCATCGCCGACCTGCTGGGCCGGCTCGATAATGAACTGGTCGGCCTGGCACCTGTGAAGTCGCGCTTGCGCGATATCGCCGCGCTGCTGCTGGTCGACAAGCTGCGCGCCGAACGCGGCCTGTCGACCGGCGCACCCAGCCTGCACATGAGCTTTACCGGCAACCCCGGTACCGGCAAAACCACGGTGGCGCTGCGCATGGCCGACATCCTGCACCGGCTGGGCTACCTGCGCAAAGGCCATCTGGTGGCCGTCACGCGGGATGATCTGGTCGGCCAGTACATCGGCCACACCGCACCCAAGACCCGCGAGATCCTGAAAAAGGCCATGGGTGGCGTGCTCTTCATCGACGAAGCCTATTACCTGTATCGCCCGGAGAACGAACGTGATTACGGCCAGGAAGCGATCGAAATCCTGTTGCAGGTGATGGAAAACAATCGCGATGACCTGGTCGTGATCTTTGCCGGCTACAAGGGACGCATGGACACGTTCTTCAATTCCAATCCGGGCCTGTCGTCGCGGGTCGCGCATCACATCGATTTCCCGGATTACGCGTCCTCCGAGTTGCAGCAGATCGCGCTGCGCATGCTCGACGCGATGGATTACCGCTTCGATCCGCCGGCGCAAGCAGTGTTTGCGGACTACCTCGTACGACGCATGGCCTTGCCGCATTTTGCCAATGCCCGCAGCGTACGCAACGCGCTGGACCGTGCCCGCCTGCGCCATGCATCTCGTCTGCTGGCTGGCGTCGGCAGCATCGACGATGCTGCGCTGATGACAATCATGGCCGATGACTTGCTGGCCAGTCGGGTGTTCGGCAATGGTTTGCCGGTGACAGCGAACACGGTCTGATCGGCAGCGGAAAGATCGGCTGGCACAAAGGTCGCTTGCGTGGAGCCAGCCGGGTTCGATCAGACCTGCATGACCCCCATTACAAAAACGGAGACACCCATGAAAACAGTACCGCGCATGACGCTCACCCAGTTCCTCATCGAGGAGCGCCGCCGCTTTCCTGAATCCGGCGGCGACTTCAACAGCCTGCTGCTCAATGTGGCGCTGGTCTGCAAACGTATCGCCCGCACGGTCGCAGCCGGTGAACTCGGTGCCGCCACCGGCAGCGCATCGGTGATCAATGTGCAGGGCGAGGAGCAGAAAATGCTCGACATCATCAGCAATGATTTCTTCATCGAAGGCAATCACTGGGGCGGCTATCTGGCAGGCATGGTGTCGGAAGAGATGGAACTGCCTTACCAGATTCCGTCGGGCTACCGGCAAGGACGTTACCTGCTGGCGTTCGATCCGCTGGATGGCTCGTCGAACATCGATGTCAATGTCACGGTCGGCAGCATTTTTTCGGTGCTGCGCGCGCCGGCGTCGGACCGGCCGGTGACCGAAGAGGATTTTTACCAGCCGGGTACCGAGCAGGTGGCCGCCGGTTATGCGATTTATGGACCGACCACGATGTTCATGCTGACGGTCGGGCGGGGCGTGCACGGCTTTACACTTTGTCCGCAACTTGGCGAGTTCATGCTCACCCATGGCGACCTGCAGGTGCCGGCCGACACCCATGAATTTGCCATCAACGCTTCCAACAGCCGGTTCTGGGAAGACCCGGTACGGCGCTATGTCGACGAATGCCTGGCCGGAAAAACCGGCGTGCGCGGCAAGGATTTCAACATGCGCTGGATCGCCTCGATGGTGGCGGAAGCGCACCGCATCCTGATGCGCGGCGGGGTCTTCCTGTACCCGCGTGACAGCAAGGACCCGGCCAAGGCCGGTCGGCTGCGCCTGCTTTACGAAGCCAATCCGATCGGCTTCCTGATGGAGCAGGCCGGCGGTGCCGCCAGCACCGGATACCAGTCCGTGATGCAGGTGATGCCCACCGCTATTCATCAGCGCATCGGCCTGATATTTGGCTCGAAAAATGAAGTCGAACTGATCGAGCGCTACCACAACACGCCGCGCCGGGATGACGAACCGAATCCGCTGTTCAAGCAATGCGGGCTGTTTCGCGAACCGGCCTGAGCCCTCGCTGCCCGCCTTGCTATTCCCCACCATCTTTCTCAGACAGGAGCCTCCATCATGTCCGAACATTTTCCGATCATCGCCATCACCGGTTCTTCGGGAGCTGGTACCAGCTCCGTCATGCATACTTTCGAGAATATTTTCCGGCGCGAGAACGTCTGCGCCGCCATCGTCGAAGGCGACAGTTTTCATCGTTACGACCGTGCCGAAATGAAGCTGCGACTGGCCGCCGCCGAACGTGAAGGCAATACCAATTTCAGCCATTTCGGTCCCGGCACAAACCTGTTCGACGAAGTCGAAGAACTATTTCGCAGCTACGGTGAAACCGGCAACGGCTTGCGCCGCAAGTACCTGCACGACCAGGGCGAAGCCGCACCGTACCAGCAGGAACCCGGCACCTTCACGCCGTGGGAAAAACTACCTGAAGATACCGACCTGCTGTTTTACGAAGGACTGCACGGCGCGGTCGTCCATGACAAGGTCAACATCGCGCAGCATCCCGACCTGCTGATCGGCGTGGTGCCGGTGATCAATCTGGAATGGATACAGAAGCTGTGGCGCGACAAGTCCAAGCGCGGCTATTCCAGCGAAGCCGTGACCGATACCATCCTGCGCCGCATGCCCGATTACGTGAATTACATCTGCCCGCAGTTCACCCACACGCATGTCAATTTCCAGCGCGTGCCGTGTGTCGATACCTCCAATCCGTTCATTGCCCGCGATATTCCGGCACCGGATGAAAGCTTTGTCGTGATCCGCTTTGCCAATCCGAAGGGCATCGATTTTCAATACTTGCTGAACATGATCAATGACTCGTTCATGTCGCGCGCCAATACGATCGTGGTCCCGGGCGGCAAGATGGAACTGGCGATGCAGCTGATTTTTACGCCGTTCATCTGGCGCATGATGGAACGCAAAAAACGCGCGACGCAAGCCAGCCGGGAGGGCAACTGATGAACGCGCCCGTGAGTATTTCCCTGACACCTGCCGACGCGATCCGCTTCCTTGCCGCTGACGCGGTCGAGCTGGCGCAATCGGGCCATCCGGGTGCACCGCTGGGCATGGCCGATATGGCCGAGGTCCTGTGGCGCAAGCACCTGCGGCACAATCCGGCTGATCCGGACTGGCTCGATCGCGACCGCTTCGTGCTGTCAAACGGCCATGGCTCGATGCTGCTGTATGCGCTGCTGCACCTGACCGGCTACGATTTGCCGATGGCGCAGCTCAGGCAATTTCGCCAGTTGCATGCAAAGACGCCGGGGCATCCCGAAGTCGATCTCACGCCGGGCGTCGAAACTACCACCGGTCCGCTCGGCCAGGGCCTGGCCAATGCGATCGGCATGGCGCTCGCCGAAAAAATGCTGGCCGCCGAATTCAACCGACCCGGCCATGCCATCGTCAATCATCACACCTACGTTTTCATGGGCGACGGCTGCCTGATGGAAGGCATCAGTCATGAAGCCTGTTCGCTGGCCGGCACGCTGGGGCTGGGCAAGCTGATCGGATTCTATGACGACAACCGGATCTCGATCGATGGCGACGTCGCCGGTTGGTTCACCGATGACACGCCGTTGCGCTTCGAGGCCTATCACTGGAACGTGATCCGCGCTGTCGACGGCCACGATCCGCTGGCCATCGATGCCGCGATTCGTAGCGCCAAAGCGCAGGACCGGCCGACCCTGATTTGCTGCAAGACCACAATCGGCCAGGGCGCACCGACCAAGGCCGGCGGACATGATGTGCACGGTGCGCCGCTGGGCAAGGTCGAGATCGCCGCGATGCGTGCCGCCAAAGGCTGGCAGGCGGCACCGTTCGAATTGCCGCACGAGATCGCCGCTGCGTGGGATGGTCGCGCCGCCGGTGCCGCCCGCCAGCAGGAATGGCAGCAGCGCTTCGATCTCTATCGCGCCCAGTTTCCGCAACTGGCGGACGAGCTGTCGCGGCGTGTCGATGGCAAGTTGCCGCCGGCGTTGTCGGTCGCGTTTGCCGGCCTGATCGCCAATGACGGCGCGTTGCATACGAAAATTGCCACCCGCAAGGCGTCGCAAATCGTGCTCGAGGCGATCAGCGCGAGCCTGCCGGAATTCTTTGGCGGTTCGGCTGACCTGACCGGCTCGAACCTGACCAATGTGAAGGCCTCGGTCTGGGTCAATCATCACGGCGCGGGCAATTATCTGAGTTACGGCGTGCGCGAATTCGCGATGGCCGCGATGATGAACGGCATGGCGCTGCATGGCGGATTCATTCCGTACGGCGGTACCTTCATGACCTTTTCGGACTATTCGCGCAATGCGATCCGGATGGCGGCGCTGATGCGGCGGCGCGTGATCCATGTGCTCACGCATGACTCGATTGGCCTCGGCGAGGATGGGCCGACCCATCAGCCGATCGAGCACGCCGCCAGCCTGCGACTGATTCCGAACAACTGGCTGTGGCGGCCCTGCGATGGCGTCGAAACAGCCTATGCCTGGCAAGCCGCCTTGCAGCGCATCGATGGTCCGACCTGCCTGATTCTGTCGCGCCAGGCGCTGGTGCCATACCAGCGCAGTGTCTTGCAGCAAGCGCAGATCGCGCGCGGCGGTTACGTGCTGGAAGAGGTCGTTGCGCCCCAAGTCGTGCTCATAGCCACCGGCTCCGAGGTCGGCATCGCTTCGGCTGCAGCCAGCTTGCTGGCCCTGCGCGGTGTGCGGGCGCGGGTGGTGTCGATGCCGTGTGTCGAACTGTTTTATACGCAGGAGCGGACCTATCGCGACAGCGTGCTGCCACCCGGCATTCCACGCGCCAGCATCGAAGCCGGTGTCACCTGGTTCTGGCGCGCCGTGGTGGGCGACAGCGGGGCGGCGCTCGGCATCGACCGCTTCGGCGAGTCGGCACCGGCAGACCAGCTTTACACCTATTTCGGACTGACGCCAGAGGCCCTGGCGGATGCGGCGACAGCGTTGCTGACGGACTGAACCATAGACCACACTAAGGAGACTTTCATGGCACTTATCTCATTACGGCAGTTGCTCGACCATGCTGCGCAATATCAGTACGGCGTTCCGGCATTCAATGTCAATAATCTCGAACAGATCCAGGCCATCATGCAGGCCGCCGATCAGACCGACAGCCCGGTGATCCTGCAAGCCTCGGCCGGCGCGCGCAACTATGCCGGCGAGGTATTCCTGCGCAAACTGGTCGAGGGCGCGATCGAAAGCTATCCGCATATTCCCGTCTGCATGCATCAGGATCATGGTGCCAGTGCTGCCGTGTGCCAGGCAGCGATGCGCTCGGGATTTTCCAGCGTGATGATGGATGGCTCGCTGCTGGCCGACATGAAGACGCCTTCTTCCTATGAATACAACGTCGATGTCACCCGCAACGTGGTGGCGATGGCGCACTGCATCGGCGTGTCGGTCGAAGGCGAGCTGGGATGTCTGGGCTCGCTCGAATCCGGCCAGGCCGGTGAAGAAGATGGCTCGGGTGCGACCGGCATCCTGTCACACGAGCAGTTGCTGACCGACCCCGAGCAGGCCGCCGATTTTGTCGCCCGGACCGGCGTCGATGCGCTCGCCATTGCCATCGGCACGAGTCACGGAGCCTATAAATTCAACCGCAAACCGACCGGCGACATCCTCGCGGTCGACCGGATACGCGCCATCCATCGCCGTATCCCGGAGACCCATCTGGTGATGCACGGTTCGTCGTCGGTGCCGCAGGAATGGCTGGACATCATCCGCAGCCATGGTGGCGTCATCCGTGAAACCTATGGCGTGCCGGTCGAAGAAATCCTTATCGGCATCAGGAACGGTGTACGCAAGATCAATATCGACACCGATATCCGGTTGTCCATGACCGGTGCCATGCGCCGCACAATGGCCGAGCATCCGGAAGAATTTGATCCGCGCAAGTTCTTCAAGGAGGCGATGACTGCGGCGAAAATGCTGTGTGTGGAGCGTTTCGAGGCCTTCGGCTGCAGCGGCAAGGCGGCGAAAATCAAGGTGATCGGGATGGCGCAGATGGTCCAGCGGTATCAGCTTGCGTAATTGCCGAGAACCGACTGGCAAAAAAAAAAGCCGTTCAGTGCTTCACTGAACGGCGCTACTTTGGTACGAGATCTTTCTTGATTCAACTCACCAGATTTTCCACCACGGTCCGCTCACCTTTGGGCCGCCACGGTAGTAAATGCTGTTCGGGAAATTCTCGTTCAGAACCCGATTTGAATCGTCACGTAGTGCAGGAATGCCGAGCGCGTCGTAGCTGCGTGTCATCACATACAAAGCTTCTTCGGTGGCGGGAGCCATCGGATATTCCTTGACGGCGAACTGTGCTCGGTTGACTGCTGCCACATACGCGCCGCGTCGATAATAGTAGTTCGCTACATGGACTTCATGCTGTGCAATGGCATTGACCAGATACTTCATGCGCAAGCGCGCGTCGGGCGCGTAGGCACTGTCCGGGAAGCGTTCGACCAGTTGCTTGAACGACTCGAAGGCTTCGCGCGTGGCTTTCGGATCGCGCTCGGTGGCATCCTGGCGCGAGATGAAATCGAACAGGCCGAGCTTGTCATTGAAATTGATCAGGCCGCGCAGGTAATACATGTAGTCGACGTTCGGATGATTCGGGTGCAGCCGGATGAAGCGTTCGACGGCTGCCAATGCCTGTGCCTGGTCGCTCTGGCGATAGTAGGCGTAGGCCACTTCCATTTGAGCCTGCTGGGCGTAGGTGCCGAATGGATAGCGTGATTCGAGTCGTTCGTAATGTTTGATTCCGGTTTCGTAATTGCCGCTTGATATTTCGTCGCGTGCCTCCGCGTATAATTTGCTCGCTGACCAGTTTTTGGTTTCGTCGATTTTCTCTGGCAACAGGCCACATGCCGAGATCGTGAACACCAGCGCCAATGCGGCGCATTTCAATAATTTGTTTTGCATAGTCTTTGCAAGAATCGCTTCGTGAATTATGTCGTGAATTAGTGCGTGAATCAGTGCGTGAATGAGTGCTTGAATTGCTATGTGAATTTGTTTGTAAATTTTTAGTATTAATCAATAGGCTGATTATAGCCGATGGGACTTGCCGTGAGATTAACGCCACCGTTGGATGATGCGGAAAACCTGCCCGACCTCGAGATCGACGAGCAGGAAGAATATACCGGCGGCTTGCCTGACATGCCGCCTATCGAACTGGACCTGACCCCCGGCGACTGCGGCGACCGGTTGGACAAAGTGGTCGCCCGTCTGGTTCCGCAGTTTTCGCGCAGCCGCATGCAGCAATGGATTGACGATGGGTTCGTCACCGTTGACGGCAAGGTCGGAAAAACGCGAATGACTGTGTACGGTGACGAACATATCATCGTTTTGCCGCAAGCTGCTCCTGAAGATACGGCCTTCACGCCCGAAGAGATGGCGCTCAATATCGTCTATGAAGACGAAGCGATCATCGTCGTCAACAAACCGGCCGGACTGGTCGTGCATCCGGGTTCCGGCAACTGGTCAGGTACCTTGCTCAATGGGTTGCTGCATTACTGGCCAGCGCTGATCGGCGTGCCGCGTGCCGGCATCGTGCATCGACTTGATAAGGATACGAGTGGCCTGATGGTGGTCGCCAAGACGCTCGAAGTGCACACGGATCTGGTACGTCAACTGGCGGCACGCACCGTCAAGCGCGAATACTTTGCGCTGGTCTGGGGTACCCCGAATCTGAGCGGAACGATCGATGCGTCGATGGGGCGTCACCCGCGCGACCGGATCCGGATGGCCGTGCTCGAGAGCATGTCTGCCAAGCCGGCCATCACGCACTTTGAACGGATTGAATCGGGCCTGCTGGATCGTCGTCCGGTCAGCCTGATGCGCTGCCGTCTTGAAACCGGCCGCACCCACCAGATTCGGGTGCACATGCAATCAATCGGCTTCGCACTGGTCGGAGACACGCTTTACGGCAAGCAGCATCTGGCACCGGCTTTCCATCGCCAGGCATTGCAGGCACGTCGTCTTGGTCTGGTGCATCCGGTCACCGGCGAGGACATCGAATGGCGCGTACCGCTGGCCGATGATTTCGCTGAACTGATCGCCTCGGCCGGGATTCCCGAGCCGGACATGATGGACGACTCGTATCAGGAGTTCGTCGAGGAATGAGGGGGTGACGATCCTGACTCCCGACTGGCCGGCATTGCCACGTCAAGTGCGGGCCATCAGTACGACGCGGGTTGGCGGGATCAGCCTGCCGCCGTTCGATGATGGACGGTCGGGTGGCGGCTTCAATCTGGGCTTGCATGTCGGTGATGATCCTGCTGCGGTCCGACATCACCGCGAGCGCTTGCGCGGGATGCTGCCGGCAGAGCCAGCCTGGCTCACGCAGGTCCATGGCAATATCGTGCTCGATGCCGCCAAGGTGGAGGGAGCGCCGCAAGCCGACGCCAGCATCACCGATCAGGCCGGGGTGGTCTGCGCGATTCTGACGGCGGATTGTTTGCCGGTGCTGTTATGCGATGTGTCCGGTTCCGTTGTCGGTGCAGCGCATGCGGGCTGGCGCGGACTGGCTGGTGGCGTGCTACAAAATAGCGTCACTGCGATGCGAAAAAAAGGAGCCGGCGAAGTGCTCGCCTGGCTTGGTCCGGCAATCGGTCCGCAACAATTTGAGGTGGGGTGTGACGTGGTGGATGCCTTCGTTGAAAGCAACCCGTTGGCCGCAGCGGCTTTTACGGCGCGGCCTCAACACAAGGGAAAATATCTGGCCGATTTATACCAGCTTGCGCGATGGGTGCTGGCCGGGCAGGGCGTCTTGCAGGTGGCAGGTGGAACGCATTGCACGGTCACTGAACACGACAAGTTTTATTCTTTCCGGCGCAGCGGGCAGACTGGAAGAATGGCGTCGCTGATCTGGCTGGCTTGATCGCAGTGCGTCACAGTTTGGGAGAATCGGTTTTCGCTGTCGCGCTCTCGCCCTCGGCACCGCTCTCGTTTTCAGCTTCGGCAAGACGCCTGGCTTTTTCTGCAGCTTGCCGCTTTCTCTTGCGTAATGGCGACCCCATCACGTATAAAATGACCGTTAACGGAAAGGC
This sequence comes from Actimicrobium sp. CCI2.3, assembly GCF_035019065.1. Lineage (NCBI taxonomy): Bacteria > Pseudomonadati > Pseudomonadota > Betaproteobacteria > Burkholderiales > Oxalobacteraceae > Actimicrobium > Actimicrobium sp. CCI2.3. The sequence goes on from NZ_JASJWR010000031.1 coordinate 20,941, forward strand.
GCAGTAAAAGAAAAAAGTCATCACCCCGGCAACGAATGAAATTTCCGTTATCGCCATGAGCAAGACAACGTACACCCAGGCGATGGCTACCAGATACAAATACATGTTGATTCCGTTCGACTCCGATAAACCGCAACGATACCTGAAACGAAGAGCCTCGCATGACTCGACCTGATCCGCTTGCCGCAATGCCCGCCTGGATGGCCCAGTTGGCCGACACGACCCAGTGGCAGAATTTGCTGAAACCTTTGCAGTTGCCATCGACACCAGGAAGCCAGCCGGCCATTCCGGGGATGCCCGCAGTCGAATTTGATCCGTCCGCCATGGCGGCGCTGCAAGTCGCGTACATGCAGGAGCTGGGCACGTTGTGGCAAAACACAATGGGTGCATCGACACCGGCAACGAATGACAAGCGCTTCAGCGCACCGGCATGGCAATCCAACCCGGCCGGTGCATTCAATGCCTCGGCCTATTTGCTCAATGCGAAGTTTCTCAATGCGATGAGCGACGCCGTCAAGGCCACCCCGAAGGTCAAGGAAAAAATCCGTTTCAATGTGCAGCAACTGGTCGATGCGATGTCGCCGGCAAACTTTCTGGGGACTAATCCCGAAGCACAGCAATTGCTGCTTGAGTCCAAAGGCGAGAGTCTCACGCGCGGCATGACGCAATTGCTGGCAGATATGCAGAAGGGCCGCATTTCGCAGACCGATGAAAGCGCCTTTGAAGTCGGCAAAAATGTCGCCACGACCGAAGGTGCCGTGGTCTTCGAGAACGACCTGTTCCAGCTGCTGCAATACAAACCGCTGACCAAGACGGTGTTCGAGCGGCCGCTGCTGATCATGCCGCCGTGTATCAACAAGTACTACATTCTTGATCTGCAACCCGAGAATTCGCTGGTGCGCTATGCGGTCGAGCAGGGTCACACGGTGTTCCTGATTTCGTGGCGCAATCCGGATGCATCGCTGGGACATCTGACCTGGGACGATTACATCAAAGAGGGCGCGTTCAAGGCGATCTCGGTGACGCAGGAAATTTCTGGTCAGGAGCAGATCAACGCGCTCGGTTTCTGCGTCGGTGGCACCATTCTGTCGACAGCGCTGGCGTTGCTGTTTGCGCGCGGCGAAAAGCCCGTCGCCAGCCTGACGCTGCTCACTGCGTTTCTCGACTTCACGGATACCGGCATCATTGACGTGTTCGTCGATGAAGAATCGGTGGTCCAGCGCGAGCAGGCCATCGGCAAAGGTGGTTTGATGGAAGGCAAGGAATTTGCCCAGACTTTTTCCAGTCTGCGTTCCAACGATCTGGTCTGGAGCTACGTCAAATCGAATTACCTGAAAGGCGAAGCGCCACCGGCGTTCGACCTGCTGTACTGGAATTCGGACAGCACCAATTTGCCGGGTCCGATGTTTTGCTGGTACTTGCGTAACACGTATCTCGAAGACGGCCTCAAGCATCCGGGCAAGGTTAGCGTGCTGGGCGAGCCGGTCGACTTTGGCAAGATTGCCGCGCCAACGTTTTTGTATGCATCGCGTGAAGACCATATCGTGCCGTGGACATCTGCCTACGCGTCGATGGCGCTGCTCAATCCGAAGCATCCGAAACTGAACCAGTTTGTCGTCGGTGCATCCGGTCATATTGCCGGTGTCATCAATGCGCCAGCCAAGAACAAGCGCAGTTTCTGGAGTAACGAGAAGCCTGCCAAATCAGCTGCCGAATGGATGGAAAAATCCACCGAGCAGCCCGGCAGCTGGTGGCCAACGTGGGCCACGTTCCTGCAAAAGTATGCCGGCAAACAGGTGGCACCGCGTGCGTATGGCAATGCCGCGTATCCGGTCATCGAACCAGCACCGGGTCGCTACGTCAAAGCCAAAGCGGGCTGAGCGTCGGTGAACGGCGGTGAGCGTCCTGGTGCAATCGCTCGCTCAACGCAATTTGCTGCGGTGAGCACGGTCGCATCAGCAATGCAGGAACCCCGGCAAATGCGGAAGTGCCGGGTTAGTTTGACTCTATAATGGCGGAGCTCGAAAAGAACGAGCGTTCAATTCGGTAGTGATTAACGAAGATGCGTTGCGACGCAATAAGTGGAATGGTCTATGAACAGCGTTAAAAAACCAGCAGATCGATTGATCAAGAAGTATCCGAACCGTCGGTTGTACGACACCCAAACCAGTTCCTACATCACGCTGGTCGATGTCAAGCAACTGGTGCTGGAGAACGAAGTCTTCATGGTCGTCGATGCCAAGACCAGCGACGACCTGACCCGTGCCATCCTGCTGCAAATCATCCTCGAAGAGGAATCAAACGGCTCGCCCATGTTTTCCAGCGAAGCGCTGTCGCAGATCATCCGCTATTACGGTCACGCGATGCAGGGCATGATGGGCAACTATCTGGAGAAAAATATCCAGGCCTTCATCGATATCCAGAACCAGCTGACTTCCAATTCCAAGGGCATGTACGAAGGCAAACCGTTCAGTCCCGAGATGTGGACCCAGTTCATGAATGTCCAGGGACCGATGATGCAGGGGATCACCAGCAACTACATCGAGCAGAGCAAGAACCTGTTCGTGCAGATGCAGGAGCAAATGCAGAACCAGACCAAATCGATGTTCGGTGCATTCCCGTTCAATCCGCTGGACCCGTCGAACAAGAAATAATCAGGCAAGAACCCGCCCGATCCGGGGCGACGCAAAGGGTACAATGGCGGCTTCGCTTTTTGTGCTCTTTTTTACGCGCCTATCTCATGTCCAGTCCATCCGTCGTCATTCCCGCAGTCATTCCCGCAGTCATTCCTATTGCAGTCTTTCCTGCCATCGCTCCCAAAGTCGGTTTTGTCTCGCTCGGCTGTCCCAAAGCCCTGGTCGATTCCGAACAAATCCTCACGCAACTGCGCGCAGAAGGCTATGAGACCGCCAAGTCCTACGATGGTGCCGACCTCGTCATCGTCAATACCTGTGGCTTCATCGATGCAGCGGTACAGGAGTCGCTCGATGCGATCGGCGAGGCACTGCACGAAAACGGCAAGGTCATCGTCACCGGTTGCCTGGGCGCAAAGAAGGATGCCAACGGTGAAGACATCATCCTGAAAGTCCATCCGAAAGTGCTGGCCGTGACCGGTCCGCATGCCCTCGGTGAAGTCATGGATGCGGTTCACATTCATCTGCCAAAACCGCATGCGCCATTTCTCGATCTGGTGCCGCCACAAGGCGTCAAGCTGACCCCAAAACATTTTGCCTACCTGAAGATTTCGGAAGGCTGCAACCATCGCTGCAGTTTCTGCATCATTCCATCGATGCGTGGTGATCTCGTCTCGCGCCCGATTGCCGAAGTCATGCTCGAAGCCGAGAACCTGTTCAAGGCCGGCGTGCGCGAGTTGCTGGTGATTTCGCAAGACACCAGCGCATACGGGGTCGATGTCAAATTCCGCATGGGCTTCTGGAATGGCCGTCCGGTCAAGACGCACATGACGCAACTGGTCGAAGCACTGGGCGAACTGGCTAAACAGTATGGTGCCTGGGTGCGCTTGCACTACGTTTATCCGTATCCGCATGTCGATGCGATCATTCCGCTGATGAACGAAGGCCATGTACTGCCATACCTTGACGTGCCGTTGCAGCACGCCCATCCGGATGTGCTCAAGCGCATGAAGCGTCCCGCCAATGGCGAGAAAAACATCGAACGCATCCAGGCCTGGCGCGCGATGAGCCCCGACATCACGATCCGCTCGACCTTCATTGCCGGCTTTCCCGGCGAGACCGAAGCCGAATTTGAATACCTGCTGGACTTCCTGAAAGAAGCTGAAATTGACCGATTGGGTTGCTTCGCCTACTCGCCAGTCGAAGGCGCTACCGCCAATGCACTGGACAATCCGGTGCCGGAAGAACTGCGCGAAGAACGTCGTGGCCGCGTCATGCTGTTGCAGGAACAGATTTCGACCAAGCGCCTCAAAGCCAAGGTCGGCAAGACACTGCGCGTGTTGATTGATGCGCTTGATGGCAGCGGCGGCGTTGGGCGCTCGTCGGCTGATGCGCCGGAAATCGATGGCGTGGTCTACGTCAAGCCACCGTTTGAACCGCATCGCAAACTCAAGGTCGGCGATTTTGTCGAGGTCGAGATTACTGCCTCCGACGCGCATGACCTGTGGGGCGAAGCGCAGTAAATTCCCTTTCTGCCAACCGTTCATGGAGAGCAAGTGATGACCCATCCAACAACGCTGCAAACCCGATTGAGCCACAGTGACTACACCGCACCGGACGGCTTCGATGCCTTTCCGGTGCCTATCCATCACGCATCAACGGTGGTCTTCAAGGATGTCGCGGCGATGCGTTCGCGCAGTTGGCAGCACAAGAATTCATACACCTACGGCCTGCACGGTACGCCGACTTCGTTCACGCTCGAAGCGCGTCTGGCTGAAATCGAAGATGCCCATCAGTGTTTGCTGGCCCCGAGCGGGCTGGCGGCAATTGCGCTGATCAATCTCGGCCTGCTCAAAAGCGGCGACGACGTGCTGTTGCCCGACAATGTCTACGGTCCCAACCGCGACATGGCGCAGTGGCTGGGGCAAGACCACGGCATCAGCGTGCGCTTCTACGATCCCCTGATCGGGGCCGACATTGATGCGCTGATCCAGTCCAACACACGCTTGCTGTGGACCGAGGCACCCGGCTCGATCACGATGGAAGTGCCGGATATTCCGGCGCTGTGCGCCGCCGCCCATGCGCGTGGCGTGCTGGTGGCGATCGATAACACCTGGTCCGCCGGCCTCGCTTTCCGTGCGTTCGAGCATGGCGTCGACATCATCATGCAGGCGCTGACCAAGTATCAGTCCGGTGGCTCCGACGTGCTGATGGGTGCCGTGCTCACGCGTGATGCCGCGCTTGCGCAGCAGCTCGGCCTGGCGCACATGCGTCTGGGCATGGGTGTCGGGATGGATGATGTCTATCTGGTGCTGCGCAGTTTGCCGAGCATGCCATTGCGTTTCAAGGCGCACGATGTGGGCGCACGCGCTGTCGCTAGCTGGCTTAAAAGCCGTCCGGAAATTGCGACGGTGCTGCATCCGGCGCTGGAAGATTGTCCCGGTCATGCGCATTGGCAGCGCGACTTTACCGGGGCCGGTGGCCTGTTCTCGGTGATCTTTGATGACCGTTTCACGGAAGCGCAGACCGACCGTTTTGTCGATAGCCTGCAGTTGTTCCGCATCGGTTTTAGCTGGGGTGGTAGCAACAGTTTGTGCGTGCCGTACCGCATGTCAGGCATGCGCAAAAACTGGACCCATACCGGACAACTGGTGCGCTTCAATATCGGGCTGGAAGATCCGCGCGACCTGATCGCCGATATTGCCTATGCGCTGGACGCCATCGGCAACTGAGCTGGCAAGCGGTAGCGGCATCGCTACCGCGACCGGATCAGCGCTGCATCGATGGCATAGCCCGATTGTCATTGAGGTCGATGAAGCCGCGGATCAGGCGATACGCCTTCCAGATCCACGCGCCAAACCAGATCAGATACGCCAGCGGAATCCCGATGAAGGTGATGAAGCACAAACCGCCGGCGATGATCCAGAACAGATACCACCAGAACGATGAAATCTGCCAGCTATGGTGGCTGTAGACAAACGTCCCGGCAGCATCGCCGCGTTTGAGATAGCTGATGATCAGCGGAATCCACGAGAATGCACCGAGCGCAAAGACCAGGCTGAGTGCATGAAAAATATAGAGCCACCAGGCGAGGTCCTTGATGGATTGGGTTGGCTGGTCGAGCAAAAGATCTTGTGACATGGATTAGAAATTCCTGTGTGAATGGCCGGTTACTTCTGATATGCCGCCATGCCTGCCAAACTTCAAGGCGTCAGTGCGCATGCACACGCTGGCGGTATTGCCCCGGGCTGGCACCCGTCCACTTCTTGAATGCCCGATGAAACGCGCTGGCTTCGGCAAAACCGAGATCGCCGGCGATGTCGGCCATGCTCCGGTCGGTGTGGCACAGGAAGTCGACCGCCATGTCGCGCCGCAGCTGATCCTTGATGGTTTGAAACGTCTGGCCTTCTTCGTCGAGCCGACGTCGCAGCGTTGACGGTGTCATGTGCAGGCTGTCGGCTACTACATCAAAATCCGGCCATTCGGTGCGCGCTGCCGTGCGTAACCGGCGCCGGATCTGCGCCGCCAGGCCGGTGGTGTTCTTGTATTTCAGGACGATATTGGCCGGTGCTCCACGCAGAAAATCCTTCAGGCTGTCACGGTTCTGGACCACCGGCAAATCCAGATGGGACAGCTCGAACGAGAGCCGCGTCGCATCGGCATCGAAGCACAGCTGTTCGCTATACATGCGCTGGTATTCGGCGCTGCGGGACGGTTCCGGATACGCGAAGGTCGCCGAGCGGATCGCGATGCGCCGTCCGACCAGCCAGCACGCGACGCCATGCTGCATCATCAGCAGTGTCTCGACGCCGAACACATGCGGCGCACGTCCTGCCGTTTCGCGGATGACCAGATGGGCATGGCGATGATCGACTTCAAGCGCGCACTGAAAATCATCGAGGATCAAATTGAAAAAGCGCACCATCTGCAGCAGCGCCAACCGCAGTGTCGGGCAGTGGATCAGGCCCTGGCTGAGCATCGCAAACGTGCCCGGCTTCATGCGTCGACTGTCCTGATTGAACAGTTCGTCATCAAGGGCCAGCGCCACGCCGCGCCACAAGGTGCTGAAATTCTGTGCAGTGACGCGACTCTGCGATGACTGCAATAACACCGGCGCAATCCCGGCCTTGCGCAACAGCGCAGCCGGATCAATGCCGCGCGCAATGACCGCTTCAAGGGCCGAGCGTACGAAGTAAATGGAGACGTTACCTTTGTCCATGGAAGTGTTTGGAGTGACCGGTCAGTAACAAGCAGCGAGTGTAGCGCGAAGCACCGTGCCTGCCATGGCCGGTTGACCATTCCAACCAATTAGTTTGCTATTTTTTGGTATGGCTATCGGCCAACGACCTTCCTATACTGGGAGTGCCATTTTTCGTCCCCATTTATCTTTTCCGTGAAGCGACCCGCCATGACCGATCTCTCCGATGTCCAGAAACTGACCGAATACAAAGTCGTCAACAAGGTGCGCTTCGTCACGGCCGCGTCGCTGTTCGATGGTCACGATGCGTCGATCAACATCATGCGCCGCATTCTGATGGCCAATGGGGTCGAGGTCATTCATCTGGGGCACAACCGTTCGGTCGACGATATCGTCACCGCGGCGTTGCAGGAAGACGTGCAAGGCATCGCGATCTCCAGCTATCAGGGTGGCCACGTCGAATATTTCAAGTACATGATCGACCTGCTGCGCGAGCGCGGCGGTGCGCACATCAAGGTCTTTGGCGGCGGCGGCGGCGTGATCGTCCCGACCGAAATCGCTGACCTGCATGCGTATGGCGTCTCGCGCATTTTCAGTCCCGAAGACGGCCAGCGGCTCGGTCTGGTCGGCATGATTCTGTCGATGATCCAGGCGTGCGACAGTGACCTGTCGGTCTATGCACCGATGACACTGGCACCACTCGAAAACGGCTCGCTGGTCGAGCGTCAGCGTCCGTTGTCGCAACTGATCACCGCACTGGAAAATGACAAAGTCACCGCCACGCTGAAAACCGAACTGCATACCGCCGCAGATGTGATCAAGGTACCGGTGCTCGGCATCACAGGCACCGGCGGCGCGGGTAAATCATCGCTGACCGATGAGCTGATCCGCCGCATCCGGCTCGATCAGGATGACGCGCTCAACATCGCCGTGATCTCGATTGATCCATCGCGTCGCAAGTCCGGTGGTGCGCTGCTCGGTGACCGCATCCGCATGAATGCGATCAGTCCGTGGAGCGGTGTGAGCCGCGTGTTCATGCGTTCGCTGGCCACCCGCGACGCCGGGTCCGAAATCTCGGAGGCGCTGCCCGATGTCATCGCCGCCTGCAAGGTCGCCGGATTTGATCTGGTGATCGTCGAAACCTCCGGCATCGGCCAGGGTGATGCGGCCATCGTCGAACACGTGGACTTGTCGATGTATGTGATGACGCCAGAGTTCGGCGCTGCGTCGCAACTCGAAAAAATCGACATGCTCGACTTTGCCGACTTCGTCACGATCAACAAGTTTGACCGCAAGGGGTCGCTCGATGCCTTGCGCGATGTCGCCAAACAGTATCAGCGCAACCGCGAATTGTGGAGCATGAAGGTCGAGCAGATGCCGGTGTTCGGCACGCAGGCATCACGCTTCAATGACGATGGCGTCACGGCGCTGTATCAAGGTTTGCTGCCACGGTTGGCCGAGTGCGGTTTGCCGGTCAAACCCGGCAAGCTGGCAGTTGTCGCCGTGCGCCATTCATCGGGCAAGAACGCCATCGTGCCGCCGGCGCGCAGCCGCTATCTGGCCGAGATCGCCGACACGGTGCGCGGCTATCATGTCTTCACCGCGAAGAACGTCAAGCTGGCGCGCGAACGCCAGCAATTGCAGGAATCAAAACGCATGCTGGCCGAAGCCGGCAAGGTCGTCGACATGGACGACCTGATCACCGAACGGGACAACAAGCTCGATGCCGGTGCCAGGCAATTGCTCGCTGGCTGGCCCGCGATGCAGGCCGCCTATGCCGGTGACGATTTTGTCGTCAAGATCCGCGACAAGGAAATCCGCACCCGCCTGGTGGCAACCACGCTGTCAGGGACCAAGATCCGCAAGGTGGCACTGCCTCGCTACGAAGATCATGGTGAAATCCTGCGTTTCCTGATGCTGGAAAACGTGCCGGGTGCGTTCCCGTACACCGCCGGCGTATTCCCGTTCAAGCGTGAAAACGAAGACCCGACCCGCATGTTCGCCGGGGAGGGCGATGCCTTCCGCACCAACCGCCGCTTCAAACTGGTGTCCGAAGGAATGGCAGCAAAGCGCCTGTCCACTGCCTTCGATTCGGTCACGCTGTACGGTGCCGACCCGGCTGTGCGGCCTGATATTTACGGCAAGGTCGGTAACTCGGGCGTCTCGATTGCGACCCTCGACGACATGAAAGTGCTCTACAGCGGCTTTGAATTATGCGACCCGACCACCTCGGTCTCGATGACCATCAACGGCCCTGCGCCATCGATCCTGGCGATGTTCATGAACACGGCAATCGACCAGCAACTCGACAAGTTCCGCGCTGATAAATCGCGCGAGCCGACAGCCGACGAGGCCGCCACCATTCGCGCATGGGTCTTGCAGAATGTGCGCGGAACGGTACAGGCCGACATCCTCAAGGAAGATCAGGGCCAGAACACCTGCATTTTTTCGACCGAGTTTTCGTTGAAAGTGATGGGCGACATCCAGCAGTATTTTGTCCAGCATCTGGTGCGTAATTTTTACTCGGTATCGATCTCCGGTTATCACATTGCCGAAGCCGGTGCGAACCCGATTTCGCAGCTTGGCTTCACACTGTCGAATGGCTTTACTTTCGTCGAAGCCTATCTGGCACGCGGCATGAAGATTGATGATTTTTCGCCTAACCTGTCGTTCTTCTTCAGCAATGGCATGGACCCGGAATACACGGTACTGGGCCGCGTTGCCCGGCGCATCTGGGCGGTAGCGATGCGCGAGAAATACGGTGCCAACGAGCGTTCGCAAAAGCTCAAGTACCACATCCAGACCTCGGGTCGCTCGCTGCACGCGCAGGAAATCGACTTCAACGATATCCGCACCACGCTGCAAGCGCTGATCGCGATTTACGACAACTGCAATTCGCTGCACACCAATGCCTACGATGAAGCGATCACCACGCCCACCGACGAATCGGTACGCCGTGCGCTGGCGATCCAGCTGATCATCAACCGCGAGTGGGGTCTGGCCAAGAACGAAAATCCGAATCAGGGCAGCTTCATCATCGACGAACTGACCGACCTGGTCGAAGAAGCGGTGCTGCAGGAGTTTGAACGTATCGCCGAACGCGGCGGCGTGCTCGGTGCAATGGAAACCGGCTACCAGCGCGGCAAGATCCAGGAAGAGTCGATGCTCTACGAGCACCAGAAACACGATGGCACGCTGCCCATCATCGGCGTCAATACCTTCCGCAATCCGAAGGCCAGCGACACGCCGCAAGTCATCGAACTGGCCCGCTCCAGCGATGAAGAAAAGCAGTCGCAACTCACGCGTCTGGCAGCCTTTCATGCACTGCACGCCGACGAATCCCCCGCGATGCTGGCCGCGCTGCAGCAAGCGGTGATCGAGGACGGCAACGTGTTTGACAAGCTCATGGATGCGGTGCGGGTCTGCTCGCTTGGACAGATTACCGATGCGTTGTTCGAGGTGGGTGGGCAGTATCGGCGCAGCATGTGATGGTGGTAACGCGTCCGGCCTGGTGCCGCTTTGTTGTCAGCGAAAGTGTGCAGCAACAGAGCGGTATTAAGCGATGAAGAACTGATTCGGGGATCGACGATATTCTGGCTGAAAGTACGTTATTGGGCTTGGCTGGTGGGAGCATTGGCTTGGTGCTGGGCGTGGCCGCTGAGTGGTTTATATCTGCCACGGCTCACTACTGGCCTTCTCGCATTTGAAGTTCACCAACGCCCCGTAAGAGCTTACCCAGCAAGGCGCTCCGGTCATGTGTCATCAAATTGCGCCTTCGCTCTCAATGAGCCTTGTTCTGCCATGATGGGATCTGTGGCCTGGCCGCGTGCAACGATTTGTAGCTTAACAGAGACCGGTTCCAGCGCCTGGCGGATCACTTCTAGTGCGCCTTCGGGCGTGGCACTGCCGCACATGAAAATGTCGGCGGCAGCAAAGCCGAACTCTGGCCAAGTATGAATTGATATATGTGATTCTGCCAGCAGGAGTACCCCGGTCACGCCTTTACCTTCGCCAAAGGCATGAAAATGGCTGTGCACGATGCGTGCATTGGCCGCCAGCGCAGCGTCATACAGCAAGAGTTCGATGGCAGTGCAATCTGCCAGCCTGCTTGCATCGACGCCGTAGAAATCAGCCAGCAAGTGCGCGCCCGCAGGTTGATAAGAGCTTCCCATTATTTATGGCCGCCGCTGCCACCACCCCAACTACCACCCCTACCGCCGGTATTGGAGCTCCAGCCGCTGCCCCGAGCGGCACTGCCAACCGAATCACTGCTGGTCGCCGAGCCAATGAGCTTGGCCCAGCTGACGCCCGTCGAAAGTGCGGTCACCAGCACGGCATAAACCACGAATTTGACGTTCATTTTTCCGCCATGTCGATCGACTCCAAATACCTGGCCGGAAAATACACCGCGGCCAGAGCCAGCGCCGTGTAGAACACCGTACCCCAGAAGTTGAGGAGCAGTGGTATCGCGTTCAGCGCCAGGATCCACAGCATGAACTTGTGGGTCGTGCCGCTTTTCAAAGGGGCACCGTCATCTGCCTTGTCCGCCTTGATATCCTTGCCGAACCACGCACGGATCTGGTCTGCGGCTACTGGCGACGAATGGGACCAGGTCATTTCCTGTGCCGTCATTTCGGCCGTCAGCTTGTTCTGGCCATTTTCAAATTCGACTACACGTGTTTTATCGCCGGCAGTCACTCGCCAGTTGAATGCACCTGCCGCAAACGATACCGTGGCCCGGTATTCATAGAGTTTGGTGTAGTTGACCTTGTCGAGCAGCGCCGTATCACCGTTGGTCCAGTTTGGCCATTTTTCCTTCACATTGGCACGCTCCCATCCGTCACTGGTCTCGATCAGCCAAAAGAACCCGCTGCGCGGACTGTGCATCAGATATTCGGTCCACACGGTCTGTTCATCATCAGCGCGGCGCATCACGCCGATCAGGGTGAATTCGACACCACTGACCGTTGCTTGCGCACCCAGCTGCAGAGTCGTGCGCACATTTTCCAGACGGTCGCCTGCAGCCAGCACCTGTGCCTTCGGGCTGGCTGCGTCAAGCTGCGACTGGCAGCTCGGGCAGATGATGTGTGCCGTCACACCCGGCAGGTAGCGGATGCTGCTGCCACAGGAGGGGCAGTTCAGCGTATCGATTTTTCCCTTGAACTTGCCGGCGCTGGTCTTGACCTGATCGTCGTCGCGTAATAGCTGGCACTTGAGCTGGTCGAGCGTCACCGACTGGCCCGTATAGACTTTGGTCTCGATGTCAGAATAATCGAGTGTCAGAAAAAAACTGCCGTTACGGAAGTCGGCAACCTGTGCCTGCCAGCCCTGGCCAACCTGAAATGGCAATTCGCCCTGGCCCCCGACGCATTGCGCCTCGCGCACTTCTGCCGCGGTGAAGCTGATCTTGGCGACCGTGTACTGGCGTCCCGGCACAATATCGGCAAACGTCGGCAAAGCGTCATCAGCGGGATTTTCGGTGGTCAACGTGTACAGACCAGAGGAGTCGCCCAGCCAAGCCACCTTGCCATCGTCGTACATCAGATACCACTCGTTCCACATGCCGGCGGCATAGCGTAACTGGATGCGTCCGATCACGGTAAAGCTGTTACCGCCAAAGACGCCGGAAGTGCCGATCTGGATCGGGGAAAAGTCTTCCAGCACGTCCGACATGCGGCCAAGATTCTTGACCGAGTCGGCATCCTTCAGGGCTGTGGTCTGACAGTATTCGCAGACCGCCATTACCGAAGCATGGGAGCGAAAATTGACTTGTGCGCCGCAACTCGGGCAAGAAACAGTCTGCATTGGCGGGTGCGCTAGCCGATCAGCTTCTTGAGAATCTCAGCTTTTGCACCGTCATAGTCGGTGGCGGAGATCAAACCCTTGTCCAGCATTCCCTTGAGTTTTTCGAGGCGTGTTTCCAGCGACTCTGCCGGTGCCGCAGCGGGTGAAGCAGGTGCAACCGGTGTGGATTGCGGTACCGGTTGCGGCGTCCCCGCTTCGGTCAGGCCTTGTGCCATCACCTGGCCAAACGCAATCCCCGACGACAGACCGGCACCGAGCCCAGCCAGACCACCTTCGTTTTGTGCGGCGAGCGGGATCGAGCTGGCAACCTGGAATTTGGTGAAGCCGCTCATCTTGTCGGCACCAAGACCAGCCTTCATGCCGGCCGAGATGCGCTCGTCGAGTGCTGCCTGCAATTCTTCCGGCAGGCTGATGCTACCGACATTGAATTCGTCCAGCCCCAGGCCGTATTTTTCAAAAGCAGCGGCAAGATCGCCCCGTACCTGTTGCGCCATCAGCGTCTGGTTGGCAGCCATGTCGAGAAACGGCACGCTAGATCCGCCCAGCGAAGTCGCCATGGTGGCTATCGTGATACCGCGCAACTGGTCTTCCACTTCGTCGCGGGTATAAGCTTCGCGGGTGCCGCTGATCTCGGTAAAGAATTTGCGCGGATCGGCGATCCGGTACGAGTACATGCCAAAAGCGCGCACCCGAATCATGTCAAAGTCCTTGTCACGGATCGTGATTGGCTGCACGGTGCCCCACTTGCGGCCAGTCTGAATCCGTGTACTGAAAAAATAGACATCCGACTTGAAAGGCGAATCGAACAGCTTGTCCCAGTTCTTGATGTTGGTCAGAACTGGCAGCGTGTTGGTAGCAAGCTTGTGATTGCCCGGTCCGAACACGTCGGCAATCTGGCCCTCATTGACGAACACCGCCACCTGCGATTCGCGCACGGTGAGCATGCCGCCATTCTGGATCTCAAAATCCTGCATTGGATAACGCCAGGCCAGCACGCCCTCGGTTTCTTCGTTCCACTGCAGTACATCAATGAATTGTTTCTTGATAAAGGAGCCGATGCCCATGGTTTTTCCTCGATTCAAAGTTGTGCGGGACAAGTGGGCGCGCAGTCTGGACAGCGCGTTTGCTGCTTACCACAAAGTGCAATATTCAGGAAATGGCGGCGGCATTGATCGCTCCGATGGACAGAGAAATGGACCCCATCAAACCGCCGAATGCTGCATTGCCGGACTCGATATGATCCTTCGACATGCGCAACAGCCGGGTGGCAGCAGCATAGACAAGAACCTGCACCAGCATGGCACCCGCAGCCCAGGCGACAAACTGGCGATAGTCCGAGGAATGGATGAGGCACGACGCTATCGTCAGCGAGAAGCCAAGCAGCGACCCGCCCAAAGATAGCGCGGCCGCCGTATTGCCTTGACGGATCAGCAGCAGTTCGTCAAACGGCGTGATGTAGGTATAGACCCTGAAAAAAGCCAGGATCAAACCACTAGCCAGCAGCAGGTGAAGTACATAGTTGACAATGGCGGACAAGGCATTCTCGCAACTTATGGTTACCGGGTTGGAATTACTAAAGTATAGTATTTCAAAAGGTAACCAATGAACAAAAGAATTTTAATCCTTTCGGTATTTGTCGTTGCTTCATGCGGCCTGGCTTATGAACTGATTGCCGGCGCTTTGTCAAGCTACCTGCTTGGTGATTCGATCCTGCAGTTTTCCACCATTATTGGCTGCTACCTGTTTGCCATGGGCGTAGGCGCGCATTTTTCAAAGTACGTCAAGGACGAGGACGTGCTGTCGCGCTTCGTCGATATCGAGCTGACAGTGGGCCTGATCGGTGGTCTATCAGCAGCGGCGCTGTTTCTGACGTTTTCGTGGATGCCGGCACCGTTTCGCATTCTGCTGTACGTGGTGGTGTTCATGATCGGCGCCTTGGTGGGAATGGAGGTGCCGCTGGTGATGCGCGCGCTCAATGCGCGCCAGACCGACTTCAACGAACTGGTCAGCCGCGTGCTGACGTTTGACTATCTTGGCGCCTTGGCGGTATCGGTTCTGTTTCCGCTGGTACTGGCACCGTACCTTGGCCTGACGCGCACCGGATTCATGTTCGGCATGCTCAATGTCGGTGTGGCAGTGTGGACCATCTATGTGTTCCGCAACGAACTCAAGAATGTCACGGGCCGTGTGCTGCGCGCCAGCGCGGTGATGTGCGTGCTGACATGCGGCTTTGCACTGTCGGAGCGCATGGTGGCCTGGGGCGAGCACGGACTGTTTGGCGATCAAATCATTTTTTCGACCACCACACCCTATCAGCGCCTAGTTGTTACGCGCTGGAAAGACGATCTGCGCCTGTACATTAATGGCAATCTGCAATTCTCGTCACGCGATGAATATCGCTATCACGAAGCCTTGGTCCACCCGGCGCTGGAGACATTGCCCTGGGCGCGGTCTGTGCTGGTGCTGGGCGGTGGTGATGGCCTGGCGCTGCGTGAAATTCTGCGCTATCCGAACATCCGCAACGTCACCGTAGTCGATCTTGATCCCGCCATGACCGCGGCTTTCACTCGCCGAGCAGAGCTAGTAAAGCTGAACGGTGCCGCCTTCAGCGATCCGCGCGTGAAAGTGGTGAATGCCGATGCAGCGGTCTGGCTGCGTGATAGTGACGCGATGTTCGATGCAGCGATCATCGATTTTCCCGATCCATCCAGTTTCGCACTGGGAAAACTGTACTCGGTGCCTTTGTACGGCATGCTCAGAAAACGCATTGCGGCGAATGGCCTGATCGTGGTGCAATCGACCTCGCCATTTTTTGCGCCGCACGCTTTCTGGTCCATCGATGCCACCCTGCGCGACGTTGGCCTACTGACCTATCCGTATCATGCCTATGTGCCCTCGTTTGGCGAATGGGGTTTTATCCTGGCCTCGCCGCAGCAGCAGTATCAGCCACCGACCCAGTACCGTCTGCCTATGCGTTATCTGAACGCCGACACTACGCGTGAGATGTTTCTTTTTCCGCCTGACATGCCGCGTTTGCAAATGGAGCCGAACCGGCTCAACACGCAGTCGTTGGTCCGGCATTTCGAGCGTGACTGGCGCGAGGTGATTCGCTGATGGATCGCCGATCTTTTCTGATGTCGGGGGGGATTGCCGGTGCGGCGCTGTTGGCCGGAGGTGCGGGATTTCGAGGCTGGCAAGAGATCGATGCCAGGATCAATCATCCAGGGCGCACGGATGGACACTTTCTGCGTGACCGACGAGCATTGCCGCCGGCATCCGAACTAATAACGACAGACGTGGTGATTCTCGGCTCCGGCGTCGCCGGACTGACTGCCGCCTGGAAAATGAACAAGGCGGGCCACAAGAATTTTTTGATGATCGATGGCCCCCAGCCATATGGCAACGCGGCGGGTGGACGATTTGGAGAGCTCGCCTATCCGACCGGGGGCCATTATCTGCCGCTCCCTTCGCCTGAGTCGTCGCACGTTCGTGAAATCCTGAGCGACCTTGGCATCATCCTGCGCAACCCGATGAGTGAATCGCCTTACTATGACGAGCGCTTGATCCTGCACGCGCCGGAAGAACGGCTACTGTTCAATGGCGTCTGGCAGAATGGTTTCATTCCAACCGAGGGCGTGGCGCAAGAGGAGCTTGACGAGCACACGCGCTTTTTTGCAGAAGTGGAGCGGCTGCGCAACCTGCATGGCGGCGATGGCAAGCGTATCTTCGTCTTCCCGACCGTCCTGTCTTCGACTGACCCGCAATGGCATGCGCTGGACCAGATTACGCTCAAGGACTGGCTGGATCAGAACGGCTACCGTTCCCCGACTCTGCATTGGTACCTCAATTATTGCTGCCGCGATGATTATGGCCGACGCTATGACCAGATTTCGGCCTGGGCCGGTTTGCACTATTACTGCAGCCGCTGGGGGCAGGCTGAAAATTCGGGCAAGGGTGCCTGGCTTACGTGGGCAGGCGGCTTGCATACCGTCGCCGAAGCGATGGACAAAGCCGCCGGCAATCGCCGCAAACCCGGCACTGCCGTGTCGTTGAAGACGACCGCAGACGGGGTTGAAGCGTTATGCTTCGAGCTCGTCAATGGCGTGCCGCACACCTATCTTGTTCGCGCGCGCAAGGCGATCTGCGCGATGCCGCTGTATGTCGCAGCTCGGGTCGTCCAGTCGATCAAGGAATACGGCTTCGATCCGGCCCTGCATTTGCCCGACTATGCGCCCTGGATGGTATCGAATTTTTTGATGAAGGATTTTCCGGTGGAGCTGCCGCACGCGCCGCTGTCGTGGGATAACGTGGTGTACCAGGAGCCTGGTCTTGGGTATGTTGTCTCAACGCACCAGGATATCCGCGTCGCTCTACCGGGCAAGACAGTCTTCAGTGCCTATCGCGCGTTGTCGGATCAGACACCCGACGCGGCCAGAAAGTGGCTTGATACGGCGAGCCCCGACGACTTGCTGGAGCTGGCCTGCGTGGATTTGAAGGCAGCCTATGGCTGGAAGTTTGCGCCTTGCGTTGAGCGCGTCGAGATGACCCTGCGCGGTCATGCGATGGCAGTGCCGTCGCCAGGATTTCGCACGAACATGGGACTGAAGGCCCTGCGCGAACTGGACGGACCGATATTGTTTGCACATGGCGACCTGTCCGGTTTTTCAGTTTTTGAAGAGGCTGCCTGGTGGGGCTACAGGGCTGGACAGTTGTCCTTGACCTGAACAGGGGCCAGTACAACGACAACCTGCGACACGTCAAACGCCAGATGCGTTCGGCTCAGAACATGAAACGCAGCAACGCGCAATCGCCTGAACTGCAGGAGAAAAACGCGACACGCATTGTGCAGGCGCATGAGGACTATCTGGCTGTCAGCGCGCACTATCTCGACAAGGCCGAAGCGACGCTAGCCAAGCTTGACGGTCTTGAGAACGCCACCGAATCGGATGGCCGCACGCAGCAGGAGATCGCGGGATTGATCCGGCATGCTCGACACCAGATCGATCAAACCCGGCGGCGCGTGATCCTTGACGAAGCCATCGCCACGCCGCAACTCATCGAACTGGCCCGTTCCAGCGATGAAGAAAAGCAGTCGCAACTGACGCGTCTGGCGGCTTTTCATGCACTGCACGCCGATGAATCGCCAGCGATGCTGGCCGCGCTGCAGCAAGCAGTGATCGAGGACGGCAACGTGTTTGAGAAGCTCATGGATGCGGTGCGGGTCTGCTCGCTCGGGCAGATTACCGATGCGTTGTTCGAGGTGGATGGGCAGTATCGGCGCAGCATGTGATGGTGGTATTGAGCCCAGCCTAAGGCCGCCTGTCGTCAGCGAAAGTCTGTAACAACAGAGCGGTATTGATCGATGAAGAACTGATTCAAAGGTCTTCAACATAACAGATCAGTATTGCTCTTTTAGTTGATTTCTGATCGGCTAATGGGAATAATAGAGCGATTCCACTCTGTTATGCGAGGTTGACTTGAAGATTGCCACTTTTGAAGAACTCGGCGCTGCGGTACGTGCGACGCGCGTTGCGCTCGACATACCACTAGCTGATCTGGCCGGGACGCTAGGCACCTCGAGCACCATGTTGCGTCGGCAAGAGCAAGGCAAAGCAACCGCGGCTCTTAAAATTCTGTTTGCCACATTGCATGAACTAGGCGTGGAGCTGATCCTGGAGCTGCCGCCCGGCGTGCCGCCAGTCACGTCCGACCCGGCCGGGCGCAAGAAAAGAGCGCGGCCGTGAACCGGGTGCTGCATGTCTTCCTGAACAAAGAAATGATTGGCACCTTGTTCGAAAATCAAGGTATCTGGTCCTTCCAGTACGTGATGTCCTGGGTGGCGACCGGTTACAGCCTGGCTCCCGGACTACCGCTGACATTTGAAAAAATTGAGGACGGCGGTTCCATCCGGCCGGTCCAGTGGTTTTTCGATAATCTGTTGCCGGAAGATGCCGTCCGCGCCCAGCTGACAGCAACGCTGCCTGCTGATGCGTCCGACGCCTGGAGCTTGCTTGCTTATTACGGTGCCGAGTCCGCTGGCGCACTGACCTTGTTGCCACCCAATACAGAGCAATTGGCCGGTGGTTTGCAGCCGCTCACTGACGAAGACTTGGAAGCACGTATCCGTGCCATGCCGCGACAGCCACTTGCGGCAGGTGCACCAAAAAAAATGTCCTTGGCAGGTGCGCAGCAAAAACTTCAGGTGGTGGTGGGTAGCGAAGGGAAACTGTTTGAGCCGATCGGTGCACAGGCATCCACGCACATCCTGAAGCCGGACGTGTCAAGCGAGTTTTATCCCTGCAGCGCCGTCAACGAATGGTTCTGCGCGCGCTTGGCACAGGAACTCGGGCTGTCCGTACCGCCGGTGCAGTTACGTTATGTGCCGTCAGCGGTGTATATCATCGAGCGCTTTGACCGTCAGGTTGAGGGAGCGCAGACATCGCGCCTGCACGCGCTGGATGCCGTGCAGCTGCTGACGCTGTCTGCCGCGTCAAAGTACGCCAGGTCAGGCGTCGATGCACTGATCGACATCGTCGAAAAATGCCGGCCACCGGCGACCACGCGGCTGGCTCTGTTTCGCTGGACGTTATTTAATATATTGATCGGCAATAGCGATGCCCATTTGAAGAATTTGTCCTTGCTGGCAACGCGAGGCGGCTATCAGCTGGCACCGCACTATGACTTGCTGGCGACCTCGGCGTGGAACAGGCCGGAGCTGGCCTCGTCGGGCGAGTTGACATGGCCGGACGTGCCGATGTCGTTCAAGGTGGGAGACGCAACAACCTACCCGCAGCTCACTCGGCAGCACTTGCGTACTTTTGCGCGTCAGCTCGGTGTCGCTCCCGGTGCCGCCACGCGTGAAATGGACCGGATGACCGGAAACGGTGAACGCATGGCCGATAAAGTTCGAGCCGAATTTGAAGCAAGAAGCGATGTCCCGACCCATGCCAGAGCCAGCCAGTTGCGCATGATTCTGGCGATCATTTATTTGCCAATCACGACGATGGCAAAGCAGCTTCGTAAAGACTGAACCCAAATTATCGAACTGGCCCGTTCCAGCGATGAAGAAAAGCAGTCGCAACTCACGCGTCTGGCGGCTTTTCATGCACTGCATGCCGACGAATCTCCGGCGATGCTGGCCGCGCTGCAGCAAGCGGTGATCGGCGCAGCATGTAACGAAGCCCATCGGTTTGTGCGGGTGCGGTGCAATGCCTTTCGGTTATTGCACCCGATGCCCCAGCCACCGCGCCCAGCACCACATTACTTCTCCATCGCTGGCATGGGCGCAAACAATGCTTCGAGGTCTTCACCGGAAAACTTCACCGCCGCCGCGCCGTCTTCCGACAGGATGCCTTCGGCCAGCGCCGCTTTCTTGTCCTGCAGCGCCACGATTTTTTCTTCGATGCTACCGGCGACAATCAGCTTGTAGACGAACACCGGTTTTTCCTGACCGAGCCGGTGTGCCCGGTCGGTGGCCTGGTTTTCGGCGGCCGGGTTCCACCACGGGTCGTAATGGATCACCGTATCGGCAGCGGTCAGGTTCAGACCGACGCCGCCGGCTTTCAGGCTGATCAGGAATAGCGGCACCTCGCCATCCTGAAAACGCCGGACCGGCGTGGCGCGGTCGGTGGTGTCGCCGGTCAGCAGCACGTAGGGGATGCCGGCTTTTTCTACCGCCTTGGCGATCAGCGCGAGCATGCCGGTGAACTGCGAAAACAGCAGCACCTTGCGACCTTCTTCGATCATGTCCGGCAGCATCGACAGCAGCAGTTCGAGCTTGGCCGATTCCTTGACGTTGGTGGCCTGATCGAGCTTGACCAGACGCGGATCACAGCACACCTGCCGCAACTTGAGCAGCGCATCGAGGACGACGATATGGCTGCGTGCCAGTCCCATTTCAGCGATCACCGCGCGCACCTTGTCGTGCATCGCGGTACGGACGATTTCATACAGGTCGCGCTGGCCACCTTCGAGTTCGACTTGGCGTAGCACCAGTGTTTTGGGTGGCAGCTCGGTAGCGACTTCGTTCTTGCGACGACGCAGCATGAATGGCCGGATGCGGCGCGCCAGCAGATCGCGCCGGACCGTGTCACCGGCTTTTTCAATCGGCGTGCGCCAGCGCTTGGTGAAGTCCTTTTGCGCGCCAAGAAAACCGGGCAGCAGGAAATCGAACATCGACCACAGTTCACCGAGATGGTTTTCCATCGGCGTACCGGTCAGGCACAAGCGGTGGCGCGCCTTGATGCTGCGGATCGCGACGGCAGCGCGGGTGCTGGCGTTCTTGACGAACTGGGCTTCATCAAGGATGAGCAAATGGTAGTTGTGCAGCGACAGCACGTCATGGTCGCGCCACAGCAAGGCGTAGGTAGTCAGGATCAGGTCGTGATCACCAATCTGGTCGAACTGGTCCTTGCGTCCCGCGCCATGCAGCACCAGTATCCGCAGACTCGGCGCAAAACGACGCGCTTCTTCACGCCAGTTGTGTACCAGCGAGGTCGGCACCACCACCAGCGCAGGCTGATCGAGACGACCCGCTTCCTGCTCGACGAGCAGATGGGTCAGTGTCTGGATGGTTTTTCCGAGGCCCATGTCGTCGGCCAGCACGCCCGACAGATTGTGCTCGCGCAGGAACTGCATCCACGACACGCCTTGTTGCTGATAACTGCGCAGCTCGGCCTGCAAGCTGGCCGGTACCGCCACATCGCTGATGCCGCCGCCAGCCTTGAGACGCTGGGCCAGCAAACGGATCGAGTCGTCGCCATTGAATTGCCAGCGGCCGGTGTCGTTGAGTGCCTCAAGCCGGCCCGCATCGAAACGCGAGACGCGCAGCGGTTCGCCGGTGTTGCCGTCAAACAGATCGATCAGCACCCGCACGACCGGTTTGAGACGATCGGCGCGCAGGCGCAACCGTTCGCCGCGATCGGTCTTGAGTTCGATGGCTTCGTCGTCGCCAATACTGTCAAGCCCGCCCTTGAGCCAGCGCGCATCGCGCTGGAACAGCTCGGCCAGCAGCGGTTCGAGGCGCACCTTGCGATCGCCAACGAGGATGCCCATGTCGAGATCGAACCAGCCATCTGCGGCCTGATGCATTGCGCCGTCGATGGCGTCGATGTCGATGATGTTGAAACGGAAGTCGCCGTCCATGTCGACGCGCCAGCCTTTTTCGCGCAGGATCGGCACGTCGTCTTCGACAAAGCTCGGCCACGCGTCCGCATCGAGAAAACCCCACATCGATGGTGGCAGCGGCTTGCTGGCAAAAATACGGCCCGACGGAATATGGTCGAGACCGGTTTTGCGCAGTTCGGCCAGGCGAGCTTTTTCGGCTAGCGGCTGGCGCTTGACCTGGACCAGCTCCTGCGTGCGGGTTTTAATCAACGTGGTCGTGCTGCCGAGGTCGAAAGCGACACCGTCATAATCGAAGCGCACGCTGCCGAGGTCGAACTCCTTGCCGTACGGACCATAGCTGCCGACATGCGCGGCATGGACCGGGATCGTGTCGAGTTGCAGCACCGGTTGCGGCGCGCAGTCGATGATGCGTATCGCCGCCATTTGCGCCACTGGCGGGGCCGGCATTTCCGGCGCGATCTGGCGCAGCACGGCGGCCACCATCGGTACTTCGGCCAGCGTGATTGGCGGCATCGTCAGGTATTCGGCGATCTGGTTGGCGGGGCAGGACAGGTTGACCAGCCCGGCTTCGGCAGTGGCGGCATCGGCATACCAGAGCGGCTCGACCAGAATCACGCTGGTCGAAGACGGGCTGGTTTGCAGCCGTGGTTGCAGGCGGTCAGATTGACCCGGTTGCCAATCGATCAGGCCATCGCGTGGCTCGCCCGGTTTGAGCGGGATGACGGCAATGGCACCGTGTTCGTCCTGGACGAACAAGCGTCCGGTGGCGAGCATTTTTTCGATGACAGTCGCGCCGTTGGAACCGGCCAGTCCGAAACCGCTGCCATAGCCGGCACGGGAACGTCCCATCCACAGCAGGCGCAGGATGCCGAGATCTTCTTCGCTGATGAATTGCGGCGCATTGAGCAGCGCGCTTTCGACATTGTTCCAGGGGGCGCCGATGGCGCTGATGGTGCCGTCGCGCTTGACGCCCGCCTTGAAGAACAGCACCTCGAAATTGCGGTGGTAGCGCGAAAACGCCAGCACATAAACCAGCGCGGTATTGGGGCGCGTGGCACGCGGTTTCTTCGGGTCCAGTGTCGTCACGCGAGCGCGCAATTGCTCCAGCCAGTTGATCAGTTCCGGACGCACGGCGGTGCTGACTGCGTCGCTGTGTTCGAGGCTGGCCATCATCAGTGCCGCGACATGTTTGCAGTCATAGCCGACCGGGCAGCTGCAATTGGAGTCAATGACGAGTTGCTTGTCAGCCTGGCGAAATGCCACCATGGTCTGGTAAGGCGTCAGCTCGGAACCCTGGACTTCGCCGCGCAGCAGGTTGTTGTTCCACTCCAGATTGCTCACGCGTCGCACATAGGGGCGTCCCTTGGCGAGCGTTGCAGGGCCTAGCCAGCGAAGCAACTGGGCATGGTCGAACGGAAAAGCGTGCGATGTCATTGTCATGAGGAAATTAAGTCGGCGGCAAATACCCGTGATTATAAGTTGCCTGTTGATCTGGACGACATTGACGTGAAAACGTCACTTGATGCAGCGCTATGGCATGAGGTGTCGGTTGCGCATGTTCTCGCCGGTTTCGATCCAGATGAATTGGGTCGGCAGCAGTCTGGTGAAATAATTTTTCCAGTATTCGACCGTGTCGCGCTCGGTCAACCACGGCCCATGTTCGATGAGCAGTCGCTTGTTGGGCATCTGTTGTGATTCAAAAACCAGTCGATACATCACCCTGTTACTAACAGGACGCGCCTACCTGATTGCGTCATGACGGGGCTGTTCCGGTCGTGGTTTCGTCGCTCCAGCGGGCATGGACTTCCATCAGTTGCGGCAGGACGTCGGCAAATACAGCGACCACGTCGGGATCAAAGTGCATGCCCGCTCCGGCATGGATGTGGGCAACGATCCGGTCCAGCGGCCACGGTTCCTTGTACGGACGTCTCATGCTGAGCGCGTCGAACACATCGGCCAGCGCAATGATGCGGGCCGACTCGGGAATATCCTTGCCGGCCAGCTTGCCCGGATAGCCGCTGCCATCCCATTTTTCATGGTGACGCAGGGCGATTTCAGCGGCTAGCTGAAATACCGGTGCCTTGCTCTTGCTGAGAATGTCGTAGCCGATTTGTGGATGCGTGCGCATGATGACCCACTCGTCTTCGTCCAGCGGTCCCGGTTTGCGCAGAATGGCTTGCGCGATGCCGAGCTTGCCGGTGTCATGCATCGGTGCCGCCAGTTCCAGCCGCTGGCTGTGCTCGACGCTCCAGCCGACACCACGTGCCAGCGTCCCGGCGTATGCCGCCATGCGCCAGATGTGAGAGCCGGTATCGTTATCGTTGTAATGCCCGGCATGACCCAGCATCAGAATCGCATCGTGATAACTCTGTTCCAGCGCGGTGGCGCGCACCAGCGACAGATGCGCGCCAACCCGTGCGCGCACGATTTGCGGTGACACGGGCTTGGCGATGTAATCGACACCACCGGCATCGAAGCCGGCTGCTTCGTGGGCGATGTCGTTGTAGGCGGTAATGAAGATCACCTTGACTTGATTGCTGTCATCGAGCTGGCGGATTTGCCGGCACAGGTCGTAGCCGCTGATGTCGGGCAAGCCGACATCGAGCAGCACCATGGCGGGCAAGTGCTTGGCCATCGCAGCAAGTGCTTCGCTGCCGTTGCGCGCGAACACCAGCCGGTAACTGTCGTGCAGGATTTCGCGCATGATGGCCAGATTGGTCGGTTCATCATCGACGATCAGGATGGTTTGCAGAGACAGCATTATTGGTCCTTCAATCCAAGTTCGTACTGCAGTGCCAGCAGCCGCACACAGGCTTCGGCACCGCGAAAATCAAAGCCGTGCACGCATTCACGGATCGGTGCCAGCGCAGCACGCGGCAGCAGTGTGGCGAGTGACGCGAGTAGCGGTTCGACTGGCGTCGGGTTGTCGCTGTCGAGCGCGATCAGCAGCGCGGCGAGAAGGGCGTGCAAGTCGCCGCGGGCGGCGGGCGTGAGTGCGCCGGCCAGCGGTTCGGGACTGGCCGGTTCCGGCGTGATGGCAGGGGCGAAGACGGCGATCTCCTGCAGCGCCAGCGCCATGGCTATTTGCAATTGATCCAGTAGCGCCGTGGCATCCTGCTGTTGGGACAGTACCCGCTCTGCCAGTCCGGCCAGTCGATGCAGGTCGGGCAACCCGAGGTTGGCTGCATCGCCAGACAATTTGTGGGCCAGCGCGGCAGCACTGCGGCTGTCAGCCACCTTCAGATGGGTTGCAAGCTGTTCGATCACGTTGGCGTGGCGACTGGCAAAGCGTTGCAGGTAATCGCGGTAAGTCGACACGTCGGACCAGAGCTGCAGTCCGCGCGCGACATCCATCGTCGGCCTGATCGACAGCGTTGCAGCAGGCGGCAGGATGGCTGGTGTGTTGTTTGAGCGCGTGTTTGAGCGCGCACGACGCAGGCGCTGCACCAACGCGATGGTCGCTGGCACGTCGAATGGTTTGCTGACAAAGTGGTTCATGCCGGCTGCGTGCGCTGCGTCATGCTCGGTCTTGAAGGTGCCCGCTGTCAGCGCGATGATCGGCAGGTCGTTGAACTGCGGCAGACGGCGCAATTGGCGGGTCGCTTCGATGCCGTCCATGATCGGCATCTGCACATCCATCAGCACCAGATCCACGTCGTCGGGATGGGCCAGTAGCCAGTCCAGTGCAGCCTGGCCATTGACGGCCAGCGTCACCAGCGCACCCTCGTTCGACAGAATGCGGTGCGCTAACTCGCGATTGATGTCGCTGTCGTCAACAACGAGCAGGCGCACGCCGTCGAGTGCCGGCAAGCCCGCTGGCAAGGTGGGTGGTGGCGGTCTGGCGGTCGAGCGCGTCATTGTCCGTCCTTTGGCGCGGTGCTGGTGAAGCGGGCAATCGCACGGATTGCTTGCTGCAAGGCGGCATCGAGCTGCTCCAGAGCACGGGTCGGATCACGTCCTTCGATCAGCACGCGTTCGGCTTCACTGGCCAGACGGTGGGTGTCCGGCAAGGCCATGTTGGCGGCATCGCCAGCGAGCTTGTGAACCAGTGCGCCAGCCGCAACGCGGTCGTCGTTGGCCAGACTCGCGTTGATGTCGCCAATGGCACCGGCATAGCTGTTGGCAAAGCGTTGCAGGTAATCGCGATACGCCGGCACCGTCAGCCACAGTTGCAATCCGCGTGCGGTATCCATGACGGCGGAGGCGACCTGGGCCCGTTCCGGTGCGGCTGGCGCGCTGGTCGGCAACCCCGGCAACCCCGGCATCCGCCGCAGTCGCCGGATCAGCGCGATCATGCTGGCAACCTCGAACGGCTTGCTGATGAAGTGGTTCATGCCAGCGGCATGGGCGGCGTCCTGCTGCTCCTTGAAGGCGCCGGCAGTCAGTGCCACCACGGGCAGGTCGTCGAACTGCGGCAGCAACCGCAACTTGCGGGTCGCTTCAATACCGTCCATGACCGGCATCTGCACATCCATCAGCACTATGTCGATCTCGTCGCCATGATCGAGCAGCCAGTCCAGCGCCTGCTTGCCATCGACTGCCAGCGTGACGTGCGCACCGTAACTGGTCAGGATGCGCTCGGCCACCTCACGATTGATTTCGCTGTCGTCAACGATCAGCACGCGAATGCCAGCCAGATCCTGTAGCGAGGCGCGGTCCGGCGCGTTGGGTATCACGGGGCCGGTACCGCGCGCGTGTTGCGCTTCCATGACGGCGTTGTAGAGCGTCGAGGCGGTGACCGGTTTGGCCAGAATGCCGTCCACCAGACCGGTTCCGGCCAGGCTGGTCAGTCCACCGAGCGAGTAGGCGGTTGCCATGATGACGATCGGGCAGCAATCGGTCGGCAGTGCGGCACGGATGGCGCGCGCGGTGGCGATCCCATCCATCGCACCGGGCATTTTCCAGTCCAGTACGATGACTTCCGGCAGGTTATCGGCAGACTGTTCCAGTAATGTGGCAAGCACCGCAGCACCGGATGGACGGGTAACGACGTTCCAGCCCAGACCGCTGGCAATGTCGCCGAGATTTTTCAGGGCAATCTCGCTGTCGTCGGCGACCAGCGCACTGATCCTGCGCGCAGGCAGCTTGGCGCGTTCGTTGCCATCCTGTTGCAGCGGCACGGTGAACCAGAATTCGCTGCCGATACCGGGTGTGCTGGTCATGCCGATCTGGCCGCCCATCAGATGGACCAGCTTGCGGCAAATCGTCAGGCCCAGACCGGTGCCACCGAAGCGGCGCGTGGTCGAACTGTCGGCCTGGGTGAAGGCAGAAAACACGTGGTCCTGCAAGGCGAGCGGAATGCCGATGCCGGTGTCGCGCACGCTAAAGCGCAGTGTCAGCCGGTCGTCGCTGCGGGAGACAAGCGCCACGCGCAGGTCAACCTGACCGCTCGCGGTGAACTTGATCGCATTGCTGGTCAGGTTCACCAGCACTTGCTCGAGGCGCAGCGCGTCGCCGGTCAGCAGGTTGATGCCATCGGGTAGCGGACGAATCAGCAATTCGAGATGCTTGTCGCCAGCGGCGACACCCATGCTGCCGGCGATGTTGTCGATCAGGTCGGCCAGACGGAAGGGTGCCTGCTCGACGACCATGTGGCCAGCGTCGATCTTCGAGACATCGAGGATGTCGTTGATGATGCCGAGCAGCAGGCGCCCGGAGCTACGGATCTTGGTCACCATGGCGCTGGCATCGCGTTCCAGCGCCGATTGCTCCAGCAGATAGACCAGTCCGAGGATGGCATTGAGCGGCGAGCGGATTTCGTGGCTCATGTTGGCGAGGAAGTCAGCCTTGCTGCGATTGGCGGTTTCGGCTTCGTCAAGTGCCTGCAGCAAGGCGGCCTCGGCTTGTTTCTGGGCCGAGATGTCCTGCGCAAAAATCAGCGTCGCCGGTCCATCGGCCAACACCACACGGGTCGTGGTTTTATAGACCGGGACCCGGCAGTCGTCCTTGCCAAGACCCATCGCTTCAAACATCAGGTCGGTTGCACTGTCTTCGCCAATCAATGTTTCCTGTTCACCCAGCAGCGCAATCGATTCCGGAGCGATCATCGTACGCCATGGCATGCCCACAAGATCATCGGTGACCGCGTAGCCATGCAGTAAGTTATAGCGCGGATTGGCGTACATCAGAAGACCGCGCCGCAAAATGACAATCGCTAGCGGCGCGTCTTCAATGAGAGTGTGAAAACGGCTTTCGCTATCGCGCAGTGCGTTGCTGAGCCGATGACTGCTGACATCACGGAATGTCACGATCAGCATATCGAGCGCGCCCTCGCTGGTACGGATTGCGGCAGTGCTGCATTCGATCGCACGACGCGCACCGTTGTCCTTGCGTCGCACAGTCAGTGGCGTGTCGTGCACAAAGTCGCCACGCAAACCGCGCAGGGTCGGCCACTCGGCAGCCGGCAGCCGGCGGCCGTCTGCACCCAGCAGTTCGATACTGGCAAGCACATCAGTGACCGTCGTGTCGGCGTCCATCAGACCATGAATGGTGCGACCCGCATCGTTGATGCGCAACAGCGTGCTGTGCTGGTCGAGTACAAAAATCGCCTCGTTCATGTTGTCGAATACCGCCTGCAATGCATTGCGACTGCGGCGCAGCTCTGTCTCGGCGGTGTGCATGAGCGTGTTCGCCTGGTCGCGCTCGTCATCCCGCGCTGCCTGAAGTGCTTTCAGCGTACGACGATGCCTCTGCAAATAGAACAGTGCGCCGCAGGCCACCAGCGATAGCGCTGCGCAAAACATCGCGATCAGGAAAGCCCTTTGCCGCATCGGTTGGGCAATCGCATCGACACCGCGACTAATGCCAATGACCAGCGGTTTGTCCATCGACAGCGATGCCGGAGAGACGGTCCGCAAGGCCATGACGCGCAGTTCGCCGGTGAGGGAAGGACCACTTTGCACGCTATCGGCAAGCCCGCTGCGGCGATGCCGCATGAACAGGCTGTCGGCCTGTTCGGGACTGGAAAAATCCACCTCCGGCGCAGCCGGATAGCTCAGCAATAGTCGGCCATCGCCATGAACAACGACAGTGCGCAGGTCGGGGGCATACGCCAGTTGCCGAAAAATGCCGGTGAAGTAGTTAGGATCGAAGCTTGCCAGAACGACGCCGCCAAAACTGCCATCGCTGGCCGGTAACATGCGCGACAAGGTGATGATCACATCATTTTTCAGTGACAGAAACGGCGCAGACACAAACAGTGTTGTCTTGCTGGGATGGGCTTGGACCTGCTTGAAATACGACCGATACGACAGGTCCAGATTAGTCAGCAGTGGATTGGAGGTCGCGATGACCTTGCCGGATGCATCGAGCACGTATAGCGCACGCACGCCGGGCATGGCGCTTTCCATTCGCTGCAAGTGCTTGGTCAGGCTCATGCCGGAAGAATCAGAATACGTACCGGCAAGATCATCCCGGATCATGTCATCGAGGACCCGGTTGGTGACAATCAGGTTGTCCTCGATGTCATTGGCCAGCACGTCAGTAAAGACTTGTATTCGCTGCTGTTCGCTGGCGCGCAGCTGGTCCGCTGATGCCAGATGTAGCAACCCGACGAAGATGCTGACAATGAGCAGCGTCGTGATCAAGAGCATCCACTCGATCCGGTTCCTTGCCGATCCGCCGGTCATGATGGCGTCCGATCCAATGGCGATACCGGGCACCTGATAAGTCGCATAAGGAGCTTGCTACGTTGCATGTCAACCAATCTCGGTGTGGATGGATCGCATCGTCTGCGGAAGATGGTTTGCTGGCAAGTCTTGTGATGGGTACGTGTCAGGGGTCAAACGCCACATCAAAAATTGTGCTAAGGGGCAATGACCTAATTCAGAGTAGCACTGATTACTACGAGCCTTTAAGTAACATTTTTTACTGATAATTGGTTTTTGGTAATTTTTCAAAACATATTCAATAAATTAAAATAACGAAAAGCAATAGTTCGTTATTTGATGGTGTCAACTCGCTGTAATCGGCTTCAATCGGCTTCAATCGCATACCGCTCCTACTTGCCAAAACCTTGCTACAGTTCGGTGCCTTGGTTTGCTTGCAGCCGCACTCAGATCTCTCCAGGCACTTAACTGATAGCAGAACTTCTTATGACGAATGACCCGCGCTGCTGTGGCACTGATACCTGCCTGATCAACGCCGATGGCGAATGCTGGTGTGGCCAGAAATGGGACGGCGAAAAAATGTGTTATCCACCCCTCGACAAGCCAGACGCGGACGACCAGGCCGCCTCCGAGGCGGAGCGCGAATGACCAAACCACTCGTGCCAGGCACTGCCGTACCGGCCGGTCGCTGGTCGCGCATGGCACGCCTTGGTTCCCTGGCGACCGGGGTTGCTGGCGGCATGCTGGCTGAAGGGGCACGACAACTGGCGCAAGGCAAACGCCCGGTGCTGGGCAACTTGCTGCTCACGCCCGCCAACGCACACCGGGTCGCCGAACAGTTGTCGAAGCTGCGCGGGGCTGCCATGAAAGTCGGGCAATTACTATCGATGGATGCCGGCGATTTGTTGCCACCGGAGATCGCTGCGATCCTGTCCCGGCTGCGCTCGGATGCCACGCCGATGCCGATGAGCCAGGTCGTGTCCGTGCTTGATGCGGGCTGGGGCGAGGGATGGCGTCACCAGTTTCGCCAGTTTTCCTTTACCCCGATCGCGGCAGCGTCGATCGGCCAGGTGCATTTTGCGCAATTGAAGGATGGTCGCGACGTCGCCATCAAGATTCAGTATCCGGGCGTACGGCAAAGCATTGACAGCGATGTCGATAACGTTGCCGGCCTGCTGCGGCTGTCCGGACTGTTGCCGTCCACGCTGGATATTGCGCCGCTGATGGCCGACGCAAAACTGCAATTGCATGAAGAGGCCGATTACCTGTGCGAAGGCCGATACATGACGCAATTCGGCAACCTGCTGGCCGGCGCGACCGACTATGCGGTACCGGCGCTGGTACCGGAACTGACCAGTGCGAGCGTACTGACCATGACGCGCATGAATGGCGTACCGATCGAATCGATGACGGGCGCACCGCAAGAAGTGCGCGACCGTATCGCGACCTTGCTGATCGGCCTGGTGTTGCGCGAACTATTCGAATTCCATTTGATTCAGACCGATCCGAATTTTGCCAACTATCGCTATGACACGGTCACGGCACAAGTCATCCTGCTCGACTTTGGTGCCACGCGCGTCTACCCGGAAGAACTGGTGACCCAGTTTCGTGCCATCGTGCGCGGCGCGCTTGCCGGTGACATGGACGCCATGGACACGGCTGCCTGCGCAATTGGCTACTACGATACAAAGACCGCCGCACATCATCGGCAAGCCGTGCTGGCGATGTTCGCGCAAGCCTGCGAACCGCTGCGCAGCGAGGGGCCGTATGACTTCGGCCAGTCCGATCTGGCCGCACGCATTCGCGATGCCGGTTTAGCACTGGGCCGCGAACCGGATTTCTGGCACACGCCGCCTGCCGCCGCGCTGTTTTTGCACCGCAAGCTGGGCGGGGTGTATTTGCTGGCTGCGCGGCTGCAGGCGAGGGTGGACATGGCGACGCTGATTCGCGGACTCTGGTAAGGACTCATTGCGGGAACGCTGCATTGCCCGGTTTGATTATTTTATTTAGTCACATAATCCCGCCATGTGAATAATGCATCGGGTGCTTTTTTAGGACGGGCGATGAGTAACGATGAAATATTGATCAGAGTTTTATTGTTGGTTTCGATTGCCATTGCTGGTTTATTTGTCGGGAAAAAATTCGGCATAAATCAAAAAGAAATATCGACCCTGCTGATTTACGTTATCTCGCCCGCAGTAATGTTTGTTTCAGTTCTGCAAGCGCCAGAAGGCAAGAATTATTTGTTTTATACCTTGGTCGCTTTTGTGGCTTGCTCGGTAATGTCCACGATCGCTTTGCAATTGGGCCGATTATTGTGGAAGGACAGCACCGCCAATCTTTTTGCTTTTTCGGCAGGCACCGGGAATACTGGCTATTTTGGCCTTCCTTTGGTTTTAGCTTTATTCGACGCGCAAGGCGCTGCGATTGCCGTGTTTATTATTTTGGGCGTCAATCTCTATGAGTTTTCATATGGCTATTATTTGACGTCGCGTGGTAATTATCAGGTGTCACAGAGCATCAGAAAAATCGCGACCATGCCTATCTTGTATGCATTCGGAGCAGCGCTGTTATTGCGTGCTGCGGGCATTCATGTTTCCCCCATTATTCTGGACGGCTTATCCAGTTTCAAGGGTGCGTACAGTGTTTTGGGGATGATGGTGATTGGATTAACGCTGGCAAGGTTTAACAACCTTGAAGTTGACTGGCGATTTTTATTGGCATCTATGGGTTGGAAGTATGGTGTTTGGCCGGCATTAACGATTCTTGCCATCACTCTTTTTCCAGAGGCGATCAGTCAGGTGGAAAAGTCCATCCTGTTGTTAATGGCGTGTGTTCCGATGGCAGGTAATACCGTCGTTATTGCCAATGACCTGGCGATTCATCCTGAAAAAGCAGCGACCGCAGTGATGGCGAGTACTGTACTGGCGATTATCGTTATTCCGGTTGCGCTGTCGTTTGTGAAGTAAGGTCTCTGGAACAAAGACACGCCGTAGTCTCACGGCAGTACATCAAGCACCCGGTAATCACTGTCCTGTATCGGTAAAAAACGGATCGCATTCATGCCATTGAGAACCGGTGTCGCAACCGGTGCGCGGTTGTCGAGGAAGACGGCACGGATCTTGTCAGTAATATCGGCACACAGCATGCTGCGATACACGAACGGGTCCAGCGGCAATGGGGAAGAGCGCCACAAGATGCGTACGTCGTGTTCGCGCAGTTTTCCCTCGCTGACCATCTTCGAGAGCTGAAAACTGGAGACAAAGGCCGCAGTAGCGCGTCCGTCAACCACGGCGGCGGCTGCTCCAGTGTGACTGCCGGCATACGAGACACGGCCAAACCAGTCCTCCAGAGGTGCACCAACCAGTTCGGTAAAGTAATGGCGCGGCACCTTGCTACCCGACGTGCTGTTCGGATCAACTAACGCCAGGGATTGGCCGCGCAGGTTGGCCACCTGTTTCATCGGACCGGTCGCGCGCACGATCAGCAACGCCTGATAAAACGGGCCAGCTTGCTGGAACGGGCTGGCCGGCTGTGAAAAGGTGGCAAACGGCGTAATGGTCGGATCCATTTTCCTGACATTCAGGTAAGACGACGGGCCCAGCCGGGCGAGATCGACTTTGCCCGCCAGCAAGTCCTCGATGACCGCACCATAGGATGCCGGTGTCACCACTTCAACAGGCATGCCCAGCGTCGCCTGCAAGCGGTCGAGCAGTGGTCGAAAGCGTGCCAGATCGACCTTCACATCGCCTTCAGGCACCATCGAATAACGCAGGCGCAACGGACGTTCGCAGTCGGTAGCATGCCCCGACGAGATGCCCGCCAGCAGCAGGGCAAGCGTAGCAGTCCAGCATTTCAAGTAGCGATCAAGCCGCATAGGCGGAAGGATGACGCAGCAGCGCAGTGATGTCCGCCGCTGCTGCCGGACGGTGAAAGTAGTAGCCCTGCAGCTCATCGCATCCGGCAGTTTTCAGGTGGACTACCTGATCGCGTGTTTCGACGCCTTCGGCGACGACTTTCAAGCCGAGATTATGCGACAGCGAAATGGTCGATGAGACGATGACCGCATCGCTGTTGTCGTTGCGGATATCGCGGATGAACGAGCGGTCGATCTTGACCGTGCTGATCGGAAGGCGCTTGAGGTGACTCAGGCCAGAAAAACCGGTGCCATAGTCATCCAGCGAAATCCGCATGCCGAGCTCATCGAGGGCGCGCAGCACCTTTTCAGCGAGTTCCGGCTGTTCGATGAAACAGCTTTCAGTGACTTCGATTTCGATCAGCGAGGCCGGTATCGCGTACTTTTTCAGGCAGGCCGTCATGATGTCCGGCAGCGTTTCGTCACGCAACTGCCGTGCTGAAATATTGATCGCCACCGGCAGCACGGTCAGCCCGAGTACCTGCCAGTTGGCGACCTGTGCGCAAGCCATGTCGATGACGTGGTTGCCCAGCGCGACGATGCAGTCGTGCTCCTCGGCCAGCGTGATGAACTCGCCCGGAAAGATCATGCCGTGCTCCGGATGTTGCCAGCGCACCAGCGCTTCGAGGCCGACCGGACGGAAGTCGGTGCAGGACACGCGCTGCTGATAGTGCAGGCAAAATTCGCCGTCTCGTATGGCGCGTGCAAAGCGCGAGACCAGTTCGGCACTGCGCGCCGACGTGGTGTTGAGCGACGCCTCGTAAAAGCGGAAGCAGCCGCGTCCGCCTTGTTTGGCCAGGTACATGGCGCGATCGGCACGCGAGAGTAGCGTATCGATCTCTTCGCCGTCACCCGGATACAGCGCGACACCGATGCTGGGCGTGATATCGAGATCGTGGCCATCGAGGTCGGGGTAGGGTTCCGACAGCGATGCGACCAGTTTTCTGGCGACGATGGCAACCGCTTCGTCACTGTCGAGGTCCGAGACCAGGACGGCAAATTCGTCGCCGCCCAGCCGCGCGGCCAAGTCATGACCGCGCAGCGACAGACGCAAGCGGCTGGCAACTTGCTGCAACAACAGGTCACCGACGCCATGGCCGTAGGTATCGTTGATGACCTTGAATTTATCGAGATCCAGAAAAAACACTGCCGTTAATCTGCGACTGCGTCGCGCGCGTGACAGTTCGATGGCGGCCAGTTCGTAGAACTTCATGCGGTTAGGAATATCGGTCAGGAAGTCGAGCGAGGCAAGCTGGTAGGCGCGTACTTTTTCTGTTTCCAGCTGGTTGATCAGGGCCAGATTGCGCGCTTCGGAGTCGGTCAGTCCCGCGTAGAGTCGGCGCTGGCGCTGAGCCAGCACAATCAGCCCTGCGCTGGCCAGCAGGATCAGCAGAGAGATAAGCGTCGCCCGGATGAGATATTTGACATCGCGCGGCGCTAGTTCGTCGAGCACCGCAGCACGACTGCGCGTTACTGTGACGAGCAGCGGGAAATGGTCAAGCCGGCGATACACGCCGATACTGGCACCGCTGTCACCGGGTCGTCTGGCATCAATCGTGCCGGACAATTGCGTACCGCCAGTGAAACTGGCATAGCCCGTGCGTTCGAGATCACGTCCGGCCGACATGGTGCCGTCGACCATTTCGGCTAACTGGTGACCGCGACTATCGATGATTTCGATACGGCTGCGCGTGCCCAGACTCGCTTCCTTGTAGAGCGCAAGCAGGTAACCCAGATCGATGTAGCCTGCGAATGCACCGATGCGACGCTGGCCGGAAATCAGCGGCACGGCCACTGGGATACGCCATCCGGTCTGGGGATCGTGGGTGTTGATGCCGGTATCGATGCCGCCAATGACAAGCGCTGGGGACGTTTCGGAAAATAACACGGTACGCGCGAACAGTTGCAGGTCGGGTTCGACCTGACGTCGCGACGACGAATGGGCGAGTTTTCCTTCCGCATCAAATATCGCCATGCGCAGGAAAGCGGCATCGCCGATCGCTAACGGGTTGCCAATAGCCTGTGCGTCATGCGCTTGCTCAAGAAAAGTCGTGCTCAGGCGTGCATAAATTGCAGTACGTCCGAGTACCTCGCCGAGGTTGGCAGCGACGATCGAGGCCACATTGCTGCTTGCGGCAACCGATATGTCCAGTGCCTCGATCCGGTCAGCGGCGATGCGGGAATGGGTGGTGAAGACAATCAGGATGATCAGCATCAGTGCCATCAGTCCGATGCCTGCCTGCAGACCTCTCCCGTTACCCAGTAGTTTCTCGTTCAACGGTGTGTCGTGCGATGTGACGGAAACCAAGTGAGTGGCCTGTGATGTCGAATTAGCGGTCTAAGTACGGATGGTAACCCGCGAAAGTGACAGCAAGGTTAAAAGATTGCCCATTCAATTAACTATTCTTCCTCTTGATCTGGTAATTTCAACCGGCCAGTATGAAAATCATACTCATACACTTCACCATAACGTCCCCACTCGACGGCTACCTCAAGTACCCGTTTGGCTTCATCGGCTTTCAGGAATTCTTCCAGCAATTCGATGAACGGGCCTTCTGGCGAGGTGCCGCTCGGTTCGCGTTCAAGCTGGTGACGGATGCGGGCAGCCAGCGGCACGTGCATCAGTACCTGCTGGCCGAATAATTCCTGGCGCAGCGCCTGATCGGCATCGGCATACCGCTGGCCCAGCGGCGTCAGCGTGATGTCGCCCTTGTCGACATGTGCCAGTCCGAGCAGGCTGAGCGCTTCGTAGGTGTGGAACAGGTCATCGTCGGCTAGCTCGGTTTCCTCGGCCAGTTTCGGCAAGTCGGCACGGCCATTGAACGGCGCGCCAGCAAGCAGATCGAGTACCCCTTCGATACGGCTGACATCGGTTTCCGGCAAGCGGTAACCGAGGTGCATCGCGGTGGTCTCACCGGGCACGGTGCTTTGTGGCTGACGCATCGTCATCAGGCCGTAGACCTCGTCAATCAAACCACGTACTTCGACGGAATCGGCGCTGCGCGGACGCGGCATGTCGATACTGATTTCGCTGCGTATGCGGCCAGGGTCGCTCGACAGGATGATGATGCGGTCGGCCATCATCACGGCTTCCTCGATGTTGTGCGAGACGATCAGGATACCCTTGGTCAGGATGCGGTTGCTGTCCCATAGATCGAGGATGTCGTTGCGCAGCGTTTCGCCGGTGAGGACATCGAGTGCCGAGAAGGCTTCGTCCATCAGCAGCACATCGGGATTGGTTACCAGCGCGCGGGCGATACCGACACGCTGGCGCATGCCGCCGGACAGTTCGCGTGGCAGAGCGCCGCCGAAGCCTGCCAGCCCCATCAATTCGAGCATCGCATCGGCGCGCTTTTCGCGTTCGGACGGCGCAATGCCCTGCGCTTCGAGACCGAGCTCGACGTTTTGCTGCACCGTTAGCCACGGAAACAAGGCGAACGACTGGAATACCATCGCCACGCCAGTAGCCGGTCCGACAATCGGCTGGCCGCGATATTGGGCAGTGCCCGCATCGGCCGGAATCAGGCCGGCGATGATGCGCAACAGCGTTGATTTTCCGGAGCCCGATTTGCCCAGCAAGGCGACGATTTCGCCTTCGGCCAGCGCAAAATTGACACCGTCAAGAATCAGCCGCGGGGCACCATCGGCACTACGAAATGATTTGGCCACACCGGCCAGTTCCATCAATCCTGGTTTGTTCATGCACGTTCCTATCGGCTGCGGTCTTCGGCAAGCGAGTACAGCCTGCGCCAGAAGAACCGGTTCAACAACATCACAAAAATACACATCACGCCAATACCCAGCGCGATCCGGTGGAAATCGCCAGCATCCGTCATCTGTTTGATATAACTGCCCAGGCCATCAGCGATCAGCGTGGTCTTGCCCCAGGTGACGTATTCGGCCACGATGCTGGCATTCCATGAGCCACCACTGGCGGTGATGGCACCAGTTACGTAGGCAGGAAAGATCCCCGGCAGATAGACCCGTTTCCACTTTAACCAGCCCTTGAGACCGAGATTATCGGAGGCCAGTCGCAATTCGTTGGGGATCATCGAGGCACCCGCCACGACGTTGAACAGGATGTACCACTGGGTGCCGAAGACCATCAGCGGACTGAGCCAGATATTGGCATTGAGTTTGAACGTGACCAGCACGAACACCACAATCGGGAACATCAGGTTGACCGGGAAGGCGGCGAGGAATTGCGCCAGTGCCTGGACCCGTTGCGAATACTGCGGGCGCAAACCGATCCAGACGGCAATCGGCACCCAGACCAGCGAGGCCAGTGCGATCAGCAACATCACGCGTGCCAGCGTGATCAGGCCCAGACCGACCACATGCGCCGCCTCGCTCCAGCCGACATCGCTTCGCACAAAGGTCACTAGCCAGTACGCTGCTGCAAGCGAGAGCAGTATGATGGCCACGTCCCACGCGCGGGCAATGGATTTGATACGGGTTTCCGAGCGCGCCGTCGGCGCTGCGCGCACTGGACGCAGACTGAACCAGCTCAATGTGCTGCTCATCATGCGCCAGAAGCGGCCGGTCAGTTCGCGTATCCACAGGCTGCGTCGGCCCCAGTCAAGCAGCCACGACCGTTGCGCGCTGTCGCCCTGTGTTTCCTCGAAACGAAATTTGTCAGCCCAGGCCAGCAGCGGACGGAAAAACAGCTGGTCGTACAGCGTGATCCCGAACAGCATGGCTCCGATGGCATAGGCAATCGCGCGACCGTTTTCGGCTTCGATCGCCATGGCGATATAGGCACCGATGCCCGGCAACTTGATATCTTGACCGCCAACCGAGATCGCCTCGGCAGCCACCAGAAAAAACCAGCCGCCCGACATCGACATCATCATGTTCCAGAGCAGGCCGGGCATCGCAAACGGTAGCTCGAGGCGCCAGAAACGCTGCCAGCCGGACAGCCGGAATACCCGCGCCGCCTCGCTCAGTTCGGGCGGCACAGTGCGCATCGACTGGTACAGGCTAAATGCCATGTTCCACGCCTGTGACGTAAAAATCGCGAAGATCGCCGCGCATTCGACACCCAGCAGGTTGCCGGGAAAAAGCAGGATGAATGGCGCGATGGCAATCGCCTGGAAGCCGAGGATGGGCACCGACTGCAGGATGTCGAGCATCGGCACCATGATTTTTTCGGCGGCGCGATACTTGACCGCGATAGCTGCAAACGCAAAGCTAAATAGCAGCGAACAGGCCAGTGCGGTGAACATGCGCAGCATCGTGCGCAGTAAATAGTACGGCAGGTATTCGGGGTCGAGCGAAATCGGTGTCGCTTCGCCAACGATGAACGGACGCGACATTTGCATCGCGCCAAAGGCCAGCCCGGCGATGACCGCCAGTACCAGCGGCAACAGGATCCAGTCCCAGCGGTTCGGACCAGCGGCCAGCACCGATTGCCCGGCGCGGCGCGGGGTGAATAATTCAAACATGATGCTTGTTCCTGTAGAGGGTGCGCGTGTTGTTCGATCCGGTAACCGCATTCGGGGTCACGCTAGACGTAAATGTGCTGGTTGCCTCCGGGCGCAGCGGAACTAGCTGCATCCGCGGAAAAAGCTCGCCATTATGAATCAAACCGATGACCACGGAGTTACAAAATTGCTTACCGTGGCAGTTACTTGACATCGCAGCACCGACTTTGCAGCCGGTTGTTTTTCACCGGCTACTGCATACAACGTTTTTTTCTGCGACTATGCACGCTCATATAAAGGATCACCATGCCGTCATCAACGCAATCCACCACTCCCAACACCGACTTGCGCCTGTTTGAAGCAGTGCATCTTGGCTCGCTGCGCCTGCAAAACCGCATCGTCATGGCTCCCCTGACACGCAGCCGCGCCCTCGAAGGCGACGTGCCGAGCGAATTGGCCATCGAGTACTACACCCAACGTGCGACCGCCGGCCTGATCATCGCCGAAGCGACCCAGATTTCACCCCAGGGCAAAGGCTACATCCTCACGCCTGGTATCTACAACGACACACAGGTGCTGGCCTGGAAGCGCATTACCGACGCGGTCCACGCCAAGGGCGGCCACATTTATCTGCAACTCTGGCATGTCGGCCGCATCTCGCATCCGTCGATCCAGCCTGACGGTGCCTTGCCCGTCGCACCATCGGCGATCAAGCCTGAAGGAAAGTCCTTTACCGCAGACGGTTTCGTACCGATGGTGACACCGCGTGCGCTGGAGACGTCCGAAATGCCTGGCCTCGTCGAGCAATATCGTACCGCTGCGCTCAATGCCAAAGCCGCCGGTTTCGATGGCGTCGAAGTCCACGCAGCCAATGGTTACCTGCTCGACCAGTTCCTGCGCGATAAGACCAACCAGCGCACCGACGAATACGGTGGCTCGATCGAAAACCGTGCCCGCTTGCTGCTGGAAGTCATGGCCACCGTGGTCGACGTCTGGGGTGGCGATCGCGTCGGCGTGCGTATTTCGCCGCTGAGCAAATTTGGCGATATCGACGACAGCAATCCGGAGCCGCTGTTTACCTATGTGGTGGAGTCGCTCAACGCATTTAACCTGGCTTACTTGCATGTCATTGAAGGCGATACCGGCGGCACCCGCGATGTCGCGGGTGGCTTTGATCTGCAAATCCTGCGTCGCCTGTTCAATGGTGCGTACATGGCCAACAATGGCTATGACAAGGCATTGGCCGGCAGCGCGCTGGATACAGGGCACGCCGATCTGATTTGTTTCGGACGTCCGTTCATTGCCAATCCGGATCTGGTCGAGCGCCTGCGTACCGATGCGCCTTTGAACGAAGCCGATCCGGCGACGATGTACGGCGGCGACGCAGGTGGTTACATCGACTATCCGTTTTTGGGCGCTAAAAAGTAAGCTGACGCGACGTTCCCTGGCACCGGGTTGCCAAGCCAGGGATGTCAGGCGAAAAAGATGTCAGGCAATTGCCTTAATGCCGTTCAGTTGATTCCTGAGCGGCATTTTTTATGTGCGATCCGGTCGACAACAGATTCGCAAGAGGTTGACGTTTCACCATCGTGTTATCCAGCGTCCTCCCAGCAGGTTTTTTGCGGGAGGCACATTACGCGCAATGAACAAGTCAGGTGTGGTTCTGAATAAATGCCCCAGGGAACTGAGGGATATCGTCATTGATGGGCCACCATTCACATTGCGAGTCGACGTGAGCATGGAAGGCAAGCTTGGTTCCGAGTTCTTCATTGATGAGGCCAGCGCGTACGCGTATGACGTCAGGAAGTGATTGTCGGGAGCTAAACACTGGCGAACCGCAGATTTGGCAAAAATGCCGATACTTGCCTTCGGAGGACTCATATTGTTTGAGTAATTCAGTACCTGTGATGAGTACGAACGCTACGGTTGGTACCGGTATGTTGGTAGCAAACGGACCTCCTTGTGCTTTGCGGCACTGTGAGCAGTGGCAAACCTGGATCGGTGCCAGTTCCGTGTTGATGCTGAACTCGATACCACCACATAGACAACTTCCGGTGTGTGCCAATTTTCACTCCACTTATTGCGACAGATTCAGTGCTGTTCAGTGTGCCAAACGCCTGTCTTTCGAGGTTGAAAATGCACAATGCAGCTTAGGGGATGCAACTCCATGGTCCTCATTGTGCATGTGTCTGGCGTTATCTCGCATTTTTAAAAAGATGTCGGATTTACGTTGTTGCAGTGCCAGCATCAGCAACAGGTGTGCGTTGTGGGCCAACGGTATTGGCAACCAGCGTCAGCAAGAGTGCTGCAAGTGCAAGTGCTGCCGCAGCAAGCGGTACGGCCGACAAGCCGAACCCTTCCGTAATGACCATTCCGCCGGCCCATGCACCAACGGCATTTCCTACATTGAAGGCGGCAATGTTAAGCGTCGAAGCAAGGTTAGGTGCTGCTTTTCCGAATTTCATGACATTGATTTGCAATGCCGGTACGGCAGCGAAGCCCACCATCGCCCAAAGAAAAAGATTGATTTCAACCGGGATCAGCGCCGCGCTCGTCCAGTGTATGGAAGCAGAAGCAACTGCCATGGCGGCAAATATTCCAGCCAGTGCAGTGCTTAGTCGCCAGTCAGCTAATCGGCCACCGATATAGTTCCCTAACGTTAAGCCGAGTCCAATTAGAAAGAGGGTCCAGGTCACCCCTTTCGGACTGACTCCTGTGACGTCTCCTAGCAATGGAGCAATGTACGTGAACAAGGCGAACATCGCCGATGCAAACAAAACAGTCGTCGCAAGGGCCATCCAGATTCCCGCGTTACGAAGTTGTTGTAACTCGCGTCGTAAGTCCGGCTTCTTTTGTCCCGCATTGGCAGGCAGTACTAATAGAAGTCCAATGAAAGCAACGACACCCAGCGCTGCGACGGCATAAAAAGTTGAACGCCAACCAGCAAACTGTCCGAGAGCCGTTCCCAGCGGAACACCGAGTACGTTAGCCAGCGTGAGTCCGGTGAACATCAGCGCCACTGCCGATGCTTGTTTGTGCGCCGGAACCAGACTCGCTGCAGCGACGGAACCGATACCGAAAAAAGCACCGTGGCAGAGGGATGTAATTACTCGGGCAGTCATCAGGAAACCGTAATCGGTAGCGATCGCACACAGCACATTACCAACGATAAAAATTGCCATCAAAATGAGCAGGGCGCGTTTGCGAGGCAGCGATGCGGTGGCGAGCGCCATGATGGGCGCACCGATCGCGACGCCAAGCGCATAGCCGGTAATTAACCAGCCAGCGCTCGGGATGGACACCGACAGGTTGTTTGCAACATCGGGCAACAAACCGAGAATAACGAACTCGGTAGTTCCGATGGCAAAGGCACTCAGGGCGAGCACCAACAGAGCTAATGGCATAAAGTTTTCTTTTGTGAAGGGTACTTCGACGACATCAAATGAAGTGCAATCTGATTGTCATCTGATTAAAAAAATGAATGGAGGGGTACAAAACACGAGGGCGCACAAAGGCAGGGAAGTTGATGGTACGTCAGAACAAAATAACGTGCAGCTACACATTTGTCATTGCAGATGAAATCCGGAATACTTATGGCCTTGAGTTATCTAACAAACAGACTAAATTATTTACCCGGAAAGCTTGCAAGCGAGGTTGGTAATGGCTATAGTTCGCCTCCTGCTTCAGCGACATCGAAGCGCAGACAAACAAAACGCTTTGTCAGCAGCGCAAAACACGGCACGGTCGGTGAGGTTAATCGAAGTGCAGTGCGGAGTGCAGGAAGTTCTTTAACAATTA
Organism: Actimicrobium sp. CCI2.3; assembly: GCF_035019065.1. Classification (NCBI taxonomy): domain Bacteria; kingdom Pseudomonadati; phylum Pseudomonadota; class Betaproteobacteria; order Burkholderiales; family Oxalobacteraceae; genus Actimicrobium; species Actimicrobium sp. CCI2.3. Next base: position 63,447 of record NZ_JASJWR010000031.1, read on the forward strand.
ACAGTTGATAAGTGTGGGC